>JANNSX010000157.1:0-9742 GCA_031403155.1 Hyphomicrobiaceae bacterium | reverse complement strand
TGTACGTCATGCGCCACGGCGAGGTGGTGGAAGAGGGCGACACGGCCAAAGTCTTCGAGCGGCCGCAACACGCCTACACGAAACTCCTCCTCGATGCCGAGCCCAAGGGCAATCCGCCAACGTCCAATCCGAAGGCCGCCTCCGTCGTCACCACCGAAAACCTCAAGATCTGGTTTCCAATCAAGGCCGGGTTCTTCAAGCGCGTTGTCGGGCATGTGAAGGCGGTCGACGGCGTGACGGTCGATCTGCGAGCCGGCGAGACCGTCGGCGTGGTCGGCGAGTCAGGTTCCGGCAAGACGACGCTCGGTCTCGCGATCCTGCGGCTCATCTCATCCGAGGGCGCCATCACCTTCGAGGGGCAACGCATCGACAGCCTCGACTCTGGCGCCATGCGCCCGCTTCGCCGCAATATGCAGATCGTCTTCCAGGACCCCTTCGGCTCGCTGTCGCCGCGCCTCTCCGTCAGCCAGATCATCGAGGAGGGCCTGACGATCCTGCGCCCCGATCTCGACTATGACGCACGTCGCGAGAAAGTCGGCGACGCCTTGCAGGAAGTCGGACTCGATCCCAACCTGCAGGACCGCTATCCGCACGAATTTTCCGGCGGCCAGCGCCAGCGTATCGCCATCGCCCGCGCCATGGTGCTCGAGCCGCGATTCCTGATGCTGGACGAGCCGACGAGCGCGCTCGACATGAGCGTGCAAGCGCAGATCGTCGATCTGCTGCGCGACCTGCAGCGGAAGCGCAATCTCGCCTATCTCTTCATCAGCCATGACCTGCGCGTCGTGCGTGCCCTGTCGAGCCATGTGATTGTCATGCGCAACGGCAAGGTGGTCGAGGAAGGGCCGGGCGAGACCGTGTTCGAGCAGCCTCAGAGCGATTATACGAAGGCGTTGCTCGCCGCCGCGCTCAATCTGGAGACCGCGCCCGAGGGCGTCGTCTCGCAATAGGGATTTGCCATGACCAAGGTCCTGTTCAACGCCGCGGGCTGGGAGGCGGGCCCCTGGGTCGAGCTCTTCCGGGTTGCCGATCCCTCGCTTTCGCTTTCGACCTCGACGGCTGCCGCCGACCTTGCGGATGTCAATTTCGCGATGGTCTGGAAGCCCGAGCCGGGTCTCCTCGCGCGCTGCCCGGGCATGCAGGTCATCTTCAATCTGGGCGCCGGCGTCGACGCCATTCTCGCCGATGCGACCATCCCGCCCGAAATCCCGATCGTCCGCATCGTCGATCCCAACATGACCGAGCGCATGTCGGAATGGGTGGTGCTGCAGGCGCTGATCCATCACCGGCGCATGCTCCGCTACATGGAGCAGCAGCGGGCCGGCCGCTGGTACGACATCCCGGCGCAACCGGCGGCCTCCGCGATCGCCGTTGGCGTCATGGGGCTCGGCGCGCTCGGAAGCGATGCGGCCAGGAAGCTCAAGATCATGGGCTTTGACGTCGCCGGGTGGAGCCGGACACCGAAACCGCTTCCCGGAATCGAAACCTTTTCAGGCTCCGGCGGCCTCGAGCGTTTTCTCGCGCGCACCGAGATGCTTGTTTCCCTGTTGCCACTGACCACGGAAACCCGCAGCCTCATCGATCGCCGCCTGATCGGCAAACTCAAGCGCGACGGCGCGCTCGGCGGTGCCGTCATCATCAACGCCGGGCGCGGCGGATCGCAAGTGACGGACGATATTCTGGCGGCGCTGAACAGTGGCGCACTGCTCGGTGCGAGCCTCGACGTCTTCGAGACCGAGCCGCTCGATGAGAAGCATCCGATCTGGACGCATCCCAACGTCGTCATCACCCCGCACAACGCCGCCGACAGCGAGCCGGCGGCCCTCGCGCGCTATATCGCCGGCCAGATCCGCCGCCACCGCGATGGCAAGCCGCTCGAGAACGTGGTTGATCGGAAGCGGGGGTACTAGAGCGCTATTCGATCTGATGGAATCAGATCGGCGCTCTAGGTTGTTGGTTTTGAGCACTTTCTTTCGACCAACCGGTGTCCACTTGGTCGGAAAGTGCTCTAGCTGCGGACCGCCTGGCAGATCGGTGCGCGAATGCGCGCTGCACCGCCACCCCCACCTAGGCGCGCCTAAGGACTTAGCCGCTCCGCGTCTAAGCCCAAGGCGCGCCTTCGGCACGAGGGGGAGGAAAGGGCGCGATGAGGCCGATTGAGGAGTCACTTGCGCGGAACCTGCTGCGAACGATGGCGGCAGGCAAGTCGCAACGATCATGTGGTCCGCAGTAGTTTTCGGCAACTTCACGTGCTGTGGATCACCAATGGCGTGTTGAACTCTCCACACCGTCACCTACGCCGGGTGGTCAGGCCGTGGACACTCGCAACCACACACGGGTCCCGGCCTTCGCCGGGATGACGACGCGGGTGGTGTAGCGTTTCATCAACGACCAGCAATGCAACAAGAGTCTCAGCAAAATCGGAACGCTGTGATAGCGCTATTGCCTCACCTCACCGTCATCCCGGCGAAGGCCGGGACCTGTGGGGCTATCGATCAGAGTTCGACTTCACCGCTCGGCGACATCGAAACATTCCATCAACGCCCGAGCGCCGGCAATCTCCGCACACCGCTGACGAATGTCCCCGTTCCCGCGATCCGCTCGACCGCCTCGGCGAGCGGTTCGATCACCGTCTCCATGTGAAAGCCGTTGGCGTGCAGCAGCCGGGTCGCATCGACCATGATGCCGGCATGACCCGGCCAGAAGACAAGATCGCCGCGCTTCATTGGCGCGTCCTTCGCGATCGTCGTGCCGAGCGCTTTCGCCTGCATATCGCTGTCGCGCGGACAGCCGAGGCCAGCTGCCTGCATGCTGAGCTGCAGCAGCCCCGAGCAGTCGAGGCCCTTCGTCGATTTGCCGCCCCACAGATAAGGCACGCCGGCGAGCGTCTCGGCGACCGCGACGAAATCCGGAGCAAACCGGTCGATTGGCGCCGTGTGGCGCGCGACGACATAGCCGCCGGAGGCGAGTGCCAGCAGCGCGCCCGAAGTCCCGGCCACCGCCAGCTCAGATCCGTGACTCAACGCCGCCAGAGTTGGAGATTTGATGTCCGCCTCGGAATAGAGGAACGTCCGCTCGGCCGTCACCTTGTGGGTTGCCGCGTGCGGCGGCCCGAGCGAGGGTTCAAGCACGTAGCCGACATAGCCATCGCTCGCGAGCTGCACCCACGACCAACCGTCGCGCGTGTCGTAGACCGTCACCGTCTCGCCGAAGAGCGCCTCGGTGTCCTGGCGCGCAGAGGCCTCGGGCGTTCGCTTCAACGAGGCAAGACCGATCGCTACTTGCCGCTTCGTCCCCTCCACAAAGCGCGGTGCCGTCACGCGGCCCTCGAGGGCCTTGGCGGCGAGGTCGTCCCGATAGGCGTTGGTCCTGCGATCGAGCGCGCTCATGACCGGCTCGCGATGCCTTCGAGCGCCCGGAACACGGCACGCGCCGCCTGCGGCTCGCCACCCATCGGCCGCGCGGGCTTCGCCTTCGGCACCCAGCAGTAGACGTCGAAGTGCCCGTAGATGCACCCCTTCGGTGCGAAGCGCTTCAGAAACATCGCCGCCGTCACCGAGCCCGCGAACGAGCCGCCCGAGATGTGGTTCACATCGGCGATCGGGCTTTTCAGCATCTGGTCGTAGGGTTGCCAGAATGGCATCCGCCAGACCGGATCGTCGACTTCGCGGCCGGCCGACAGCACCTGCTCGGCGAAGCGATCGTCCGTGCAATAGAAGGGCGGCAGATCCGGCCCGAGTGCGACGCGCGCCGCACCCGTGAGCGTCGCGAAAGTCAGCATCACATCGGGCTTGTCCTCACCGCCGAGCGCCATGGCGTCGCCCAGCACCAACCGCCCCTCGGCATCCGTGTTGCCGATCTCGACCGTCATGCCGTTGCGGCTCGGCAGCACATCGCCCGGACGGAACGCATCGCCCGAGATCGAATTCTCGGCGATGGCGAGCAGCAGGCGCAGCCTGACCGGCAGCTTCGCCTCCATGATCATCTGGGCAATCGTCAGGGCCGTCGCCGCGCCGCCCATGTCCTTCTTCATCAGCGTCATGGACTCGCCGGTCTTGATGTTGAGACCACCGGTGTCGAAGCAGATGCCCTTGCCGATGAGCGTTATCTTGCGGTCGGAGGCCTTGCCCCAGCGGATATCGACGAGGCGGGGCGGCCGCGGGCTGGCGCGTCCGACCGCGTGGATCATCGGAAAATTCTCGTCGATGAGCTTGTCGCCGACGATGGATGTCACCTCGGCCTTGCAGGATTTGGCGAGCGCGCGCGCGGCCTGCTCGAGCTCGGCGGGACCCAAATCGCTCGCCGGCGTGTTGATGAGGTCGCGGCCGAGATAGACGGCGCGAGCGGCGGAGAGCACGCGCGCGCGATCGACGGATTTGGGAAGGGCGAGCCGGCGCAACTTTTCCGACCGCTTCGACTTGTAGCGCTCGAAGGTGTAGCCGCCGAGCGCCCAGGCGAGCGCCGAGAGGTCAGGCGCATCGATCAATCCTTCCAGGCGATAATCACCGGCCGGCAGCACGCCCGGCAAAGCACCAACCGCCAGCGGTCCCTCGCCCGCATCGCCCCGGGCAACACCATAGGCCACGGCCGCAAGACCACCACTCGCCTTGGGTAGCAGCACGAGCTTGCCTACACCGCCGTCGAACTCAATCGCCTCCGCATAGCCCTTGGCCGCGGCATCGAGGCTCTTCGCCAGCTCCGGCCACGCTTCTGTCGTGACGAGATGAATGGGTATGGTCCCCTTCAGGGCTTCCGGTCCGAGCAGCAAGACCTCTGGATTAGCCGTTTGCGGCTTCGGTTCCGACTTCGCCATGGCGGGGCTTGCTCCGATCTGCGACGTGACAGCGAGGTAACCGCCGTTGTATGGCAGCTCGTGTGGCGTCGCGCCATAGTTGACCAGTCGCGCTGCACGGCCGGAGACAACTATGGCGCGATGCCACACTAGGTTTGGTGATGACAATCGGAGGCGGCGCATGCCAGACGGGATGAAACTCTACATCGGCAGCAAGTCGTTTTCCTCATGGAGCCTCAGGCCCTGGCTCGCCTTGCGACAAGCCGGGCTCGACTTCGAGGAGGTGGTCATCCCGCTCCGTCAGGTCGGCACGAAATCCGCGATAGGCAAGGTTTCTCCCTCCGGCAAGGTCCCCTGCCTGGAGCACGCCAACACGGTGATCTGGGACAGCCTCGCCATTTGCGAGTACGTCGCCGAGATCGCGCCCGAGGCAGCGCTTTGGCCCGGCGATCGCGATGCACGCGCTTTCGCGCGCGCCATCTCGGCCGAGATGCATTCCGGATTCCCCACGCTGCGCCAAGCCCTGCCGATGGACTTCGCAACGACACTGCCGGCGCCCGGGATCGGCCCTGAACTCGAAGGGGACATCCGGCGCATTGTCGCCATGTGGGGCGAAGCGCGGCGGCGCTACGGCAGCAGTGGCCCATTCCTGCTCGGCGCTTTCAGCATTGCGGACGCCATGTATGCGCCCGTCGCATCGCGCTTCACGACCTACGGCGTCGACCTCGGTCCGTTCGGCGACGACGGCACCGCCGGGACCTATCGCCGGCACATGATGGAACTTGCGGCGATGCGCGAATGGGGAAGCGCGGCCGGCGAGGAATGAGGAGTAATGCCTGCCCGCCGGCACTTCACACCGGTCCGAGCCGAACGGAAAACAATATGTCGAGTTAAACCTTTATTGACGGCTGTACCAGAAACTGACGGTCGACCTCACAGCCCGTTCGGGCGAAAGCGGATTTGCCGTCATGCAGCCCAGGCTCATCGTATCGACCCCTTCGCGCGCGCGCAGTCATCTCGGCATCGTCGCTGCGGTGACCGCGGCCCTGATGCTCGGGGCGTGCGCTTCGTCGAACGCGCCCGGCACGGGTATGCTGGCCGGTCAGGATACGGCCGCCGAGACGATCGCCAAGCTTCCCGATGACGCGAGCCCGGACACGGCCAAGGCCTATTGGGCGACCGCCTATATGAAGAACCCCAAGGACGAGCGAGCCGCCATTGGCCTCGCCAGGGCGCTCAAGGCGACCGGCGAAAAGGGTCGCGCCGAGAGCGTGCTGCAGCAGGCCGCCATGTACATGCCCGACAACAAGCCGATCGCTTCCGAGCTCGGCCGCATGGCCCTCGAGAACGGCAATCTGGAGCTGGCGCAGAAGCTGCTGACGCGGGCTGACGATCCGAGCCGGCCGGATTGGCGTGTGGTCTCGGCACTGGGCACCATCAAGGCCAAGAGTGGCGACAAGCGCGGCGCGCTCGACCACTTCGAGCGCGCCCACGAGCTCGCACCCAACGAGCCGGCCGTCCTCAACAATCTGGCGCTGAGCTATGCCTTGAATGGCGAGCCGGCCAAGGCCGAGGTTCTCTTGCGCAAAGCGGCCGAGGCCGGTGGTGATACCGCCAAGATCCGGCAGAACCTCGCTCTCGTGCTCGGTGTGCAGGGCCGCTTCGACGAGGCCAAGACGGTGGCCGCCGTCGATCTGGAGGCCGGCAAGGCTCAGGCCAATGTTGCCTACCTGCAGAAGATGGTGAAGGCGACGCCGATCCAGCTTGGCAAGCAACCGGCACAGGCGGTTGCGGCGGTGGCGATGGCGCCAGCCGCCGCTAAGGCCGAAACGGCGGACGCCGGTTGGGCGGCCGAAACGACGGCCGAGCCCGCGGGCAAGGTCGCCGCCGCCACGAACTGACCGCGACCCCGATCGGAAATCGCATCGCAAGTATGGACGAGGCGGCCTTCGGGCCGCCTATCGTCGTTATGGGCATCGGGCGTCAGGAATCGGGCCTCAGGCATCACGCAAAAGAACTGGCGGCAAGCCTTGCCCAGCTCTTCCGATGCCCGGCGACTGATGCCCGATGCCCATTGCCAAATGAAGAAGGGGCGGCACAATGGCCGCCCCCGTGGAGCCCCGGCTCGTCCCCCGAGCGCGCTCCGCTACTTCATCTCCATGTACTGGATGACCGCTGGGCCGATGATGGCCACGAACAGCACCGGCAGGAAGAAGAGGATCATCGGCACCGTGAGCTTGGGCGGCAGGGCGGCGGCCTTCTTCTCGGCGGCCGACATTCTCATCTCGCGATTTTCCTTCGCCATGACGCGCAACGCCTGGCTGATGGGAGTGCCGTAGCGCTCGGCCTGGATCAAGCTCGTGCAAACGGCCTTGATCGATGGGATGCCCGTGCGCTTCGAGAGATTATCAAATGCCTGGCGCCGGTCCGGCAGATAAGCGAGCTCGGCCGTCAGCAACGACATCTCCTCGGCGAGCTCGATCGAGGATTCGGCAATCTCCTTCGCGACCTTGCCGAAGGCGGCTTCCGTCGACATGCCGGATTGCACGCAGATCAGCAGCAGGTCGAGCGCATCGGGGAAGCCGTGGTTGATGGCCTGCTGACGCCGTTGAATGAGGTTCGAGAGGAACACATTCGGCAGGTAGTAGCCGAGATAGGCGGCGACCGGCAGCAGGGCCAAGCGAACGATCGCCGGCAGCTCATGCGTGTTCCAGGTGAAGAAGTAGACTGCCGCGCCGATGAACATGACGATCGGCATCGCGAAGCGGAAGAAGACGAAAGCCACCATCGGCCCCTGGCCTCTGAGGCCCGCCATCTTCAGCTTGTCCTTGACCTCGTCTGTCTCGAAGAGCTTGCGGAGATTGAGCTGATCGACGATCTGGCTCATCACGCCCTTCGACTCGGAGCGAAGCTTGCCGGATTTGTCCTTGCTGCTCTGCATTTCGGCGAGGCGCGCCGCCCGCATCTTGTCACGCTCGGTCGCCATCGACTTCATGCGAGCCGAAATGCGGTCCTTCGACAACGCGGGCAGCGCGAGCGTCAGCACGGTCGCGAAGCCCGCCACGGCGGCGAGGACGACAACCATGAACTGAAGCGTGAAGACGTTCTGAAAGAAATCCATGACGAATGCCTAGCCCTAGAGTGCTTCCGGAAAAGTGCGAAGCGGTTTTCCGAAAAGAAGCACGACAAACCAAGGAATTAGGGTGTTGAAGTGATTCAACGAAAAACGGAAACACCCTAGACCCTTGCCAAACGCGCGTTCAGTACTTGAAGTTGATCATCTTACGCATGATGAAGAGGCCGCAGCTCATCCAGAACCCCGCCCCGGCGAGCATGATCTGGCCCTGTTGACGCGTCCACAGCAGCGAGATGTAGTCCGGCGAAGTGATGTAAACCATCGACATGACGACGAACGGCAGAGCGCCGAGGATCGCCGCCGACGCCTTTGCTTCGGACGATAGCGCCTTGACCTTCGCGGCCATCATCTTGCGCGCCCGGATGACGCCGGAAAGGTTGCCCAACGCCTCCGACAAGTTACCGCCCGCCGATTGCTGGATCGCGATGACGATGGAAAAGAAGCCCACTTCCGGCACGGGCATGCGGTCCATCATGCGGTCGAAGCACTCGGCGAGCGGCACGCCGACGCGCTGCTGCTCGACAAGCTCGGCGAACTCGCTGCGGATCGGCTCGGGGCTCTCGCGTGCGATGATGTCGAGGCACTCGTTGAGCGGCAGGCCCGTCTTGACGCCGCGGACGATGACGTCGATGGCGTTGGCGAATTCGGTCAGGAACTTGGCCTGGCGACGTTTCGCCATGAAGGCGATGAACCAGCGCGGAAGGCCGAAGGCGCACACGAACCCGATGAGGGCGGCGACCCAGATCTCACCGACCCCACCGATATAGCTTCCGACCGCACCAACGACGCCTGCGATGGCGCTGGCGATGTAGAACTGCTTGTTCGAGATATCGAGGCCGGCGCGCAAGAGCCGCGTTCTCAGCGTGACCTTGTTCTTGGCCTTCTGCTTGCGCTCGAGCTCCTTGATGTTCTCCGTAACCTGATTGCGGCGCTTCTGCAGCTCCTCGGTCGAGTTGCCGGCGCGCGCGTTGCGGTTGCTCCGGCCGGCCGCCACCGTCTCCATGCGCTTTTCCGCGCGGCGCTCGCCGGAAAGGAATGGGAGGATGACCACATAGGCGAAGAGGCCAACCGCGAGCGCGACCAGCCCAATCACGAGCAACTGAACGAGTTGCTGACTATCCATTCGTCTCACCCATGATGCTGCCGTCGCGATCACGAACCTCGGCGGCGGCGAGCGCCTGGCTCAACCGGTTCTGCTCGCCGTAGTACTGGGCACGCTCGTAGAAGCGCGGGCGCGCAATGCCCGTCGAGCGATGCCGGCCGATGAGCTTGCCGTTCGCGTCCTCGCCGATGATATCGAAGACGATGAGGTTCTGCAGCGTCACGACATCGCCTTCCATACCGAGCACCTCGGTGATGTGGGTGATGCGGCGCGAGCCGTCGCGCAGTCGCGAGGCCTGGACGATGATGTCGATCGAGCCCGTGATCATCTCGCGGATGGTCTTGGCGGGAAGCGCGAAGCCGCCCATCATGATCATGGATTCCAGACGGCTGATGCACTCGCGAGGACTGTTCGAGTGCAGCGTGCCCATCGAGCCGTCGTGACCCGTGTTCATCGCCTGCAGGAGATCGAACGCCTCGGGTCCGCGCACCTCGCCCACGATGATCCGCTCGGGACGCATACGCAGGCAGTTCTTGACCAGATCGCGCATGGTGATCTGGCCTTCGCCCTCGATGTTGGGCGGACGGGTTTCGAGGCGGACCACATGGGGTTGCTGCAGCTGAAGCTCGGCCGAGTCCTCGCAGGTGATGATGCGCTCGTCCTGGTCGATGTGACCCGTCAAGCAGTTGAGCAGCGTCGTCTTACCGGAACC
>JANNSX010000156.1:0-15365 GCA_031403155.1 Hyphomicrobiaceae bacterium | reverse complement strand
TGACGGCAACCTGATCGGTCCAGGCTTTAGGTGCGTTGGTCAGGCGTTGCCACAAATACCCCGGCACCGAGCTGGTTTTGACATGGCCCGGATTGCTGAACCGAGTGCCATCAAAGTGGGGTGTTACTGCAGGTCGAGCAGTCGTTTGGGCCCGCAGTAGATTTGGCATCGCAACCAGGGCGCTGCTCGCCGCCGCGAGTTTGAGTGCAGTGCGACGGGACACCGATTTTGTTTTTCGTGGTTGTTGCGTAGCGCTCATTTGCGACCTCTCACCGCGATCTTCCCCTATGGGGCATGGGCAACCGTGCGCGCAAGATCTATGTCAATTGGAAGCTGCCATCCGTCGCAGGAAATGCCATCGAACATGTTGCGCCGCAGCAGTTACTAACTTGTCCGTCTGGGCGTCGGCGTGATACAAAAAAACACACGCCGTCTGATCATCTGTGTCTCAGCGCGTCTGTTGTTGGCCCGAATCGGTCCTAGTGCCGGTGTTCAACACTCGTGTTGCAAATTTGCAGAGCACGGCGACAAGTTACGTGTGCACCGCAACATTATCACTTTTGACATGCTTCGGCGGCAATGGCAGCTTACCGTCCAAAATCGGTTCCGTTCTTATCTTCGAGGTGGGTCAGGACCGACCGTCGCGAAACACGGATTATCAGATGGCGTGTGCTTTTTGTATGAGCTAGTCCCACGAGGTTGCGGGGCAATGCTTGCTGCGATGAAGTCAGAATGACACCGCGCGCGGCAGTGAACCGCTGCTTCCAGGTGCTCGAGATCGTGCGTATCACGCAGACGAGTTTGTCCACCCAGCGGGCTTGATTTGGCCCACTACTATTTTGAGCGCTGCCACTACTCACGGAGCGCGTCGCGTTGTTTGTGCTCGATGTGGTCGGCGAGGGCTGATGGTAGCCCGATGGTCGGCTTGGCAGCAGGGCGCCGATATGTGCCGCGAACGGCTTTTCGGGGAGCCAGCGCAACCAAACCCTCCGCGAGCTTCACGGCCGCTTGCACCTGATCGACGATGGGTACGGGGATTTGCTGCTTGACCTTCGCTGCAAGGCCGGCCAGGGGTGCGCCGCCAAAGATCAGAACATCGGCATCGGTTTCGTCCAATGTTCGCAGTGCAAGCTCGACGAGCAACGCTTCCTTCTCATCCTGCACGTCGGTGATGGCGCGGAATGATCCGTCGAGCATGCGGATGCCGGCGCAGCGCCCAGACATGCCATGTATATCGACGCAGTCCTGATACCAAGGCCCAAGTGCGGTGGCGAAGGTTACGATAGCAAAGCGGCGGCCGAGCATACACGCCGTCAGCATGGCTGCTTCCGCCATGCCGACAACGGGGATGTCGAAGAGTTCGCGAGCGCCCTGAAGGCCTGGGTCGCCAAAGGCCGCGATGATGGCCACATCGACAGTGCGATGGTGTTCGGCCAGCATTTCCAGGGCGATGGCACCGCCGATCTGTGCTTCGGCGCGTGTTGCGATGTAAGGCACGCCTCGTGCTGCCGTGAGAGGCACGATCTCCGTGCCGGTTGCCGCCACTTGCGCGCCAACTGCCACCAGAAGGTCCGTTACCGCGACAGTGGTGTTTGGGTTCAGCATCAGGATGCGCACGACGACCAGCCTTTCAGGTTACGCCCACGTGGGTAAAGACTGCCTCGGCGGCCGCGGCTGAGTCCAGAACGGTCCAATCAGAGGATCGGCGACCAATGATTTGCAGCCCGACAGGCAAGCCGGATAGGCCCTTGCCAACGGGGATCGAGATCGCTGGCATCAGGGCATGATTGAGTAATGGCGTAAACACAGCGTGGCCGCGCGTGCCAACGGCTTGTCCGCCGATGTGTGATGGTCCGAGGCGGTCGGTTGACCATGCGACGCACGGCGTCGTGGGGCACAGAAGCAGATCGTAGTCGGCAAAGAACTGTCCAGCGGCCTCTTTGACCGAGGCGCTTGCCTGCAGGGCCGCACTGATATCGGCGGCCGTCAGGGCCAGCCCCCGCTCGATCTGCGCTCCGATGTCCGCATCGAAGCGCGATGGATCCTGTCGGTAAGCGTCTCCGTGCAAGACCGCCAGCCCGCCTGCTTGCAGCGGCATCAGCGCATCCTCTTTCATACCGCCCGGCCAACGCGGAGCGGCATCAGCCATGCGCCAACCGGCACGGCGCAGATGTTCGATGGCCGCGGCGATGGCTATTGCGACGTCCTCATCGACAGGAACGTCAAGGCCCAGTCGAGGGCTGAAGGCAATTCGGAGGGCCTTCGCATCGTCCGAGGGGCGGCGGGGTTCGATGGCGATAGACTCGGGGTCTCGCGCATCGGCACCGGCGACTGCCGCAAACAACGCCGCGACATCGGCCACAGTGCGTCCCATGGGCGCGATGACGGAGATCCCCCAGACCGGCTCGGCGAAGCCTGGGCCATAGGGAATAGCGCCGAACGACGGCTTGAAGCCGACGGTTCCAGTATGAGCAGCCGGGCGGCGGCCGGACCCACCTGCGTCCGTGCCAAGACCGATCGGCGCAAAGCGCGCCGCAATGCCTGCCGCATTGCCGCCGGACGAGCCGCCAGGAGTCAGCGCGAGATCATGCGGATGACGGGCCGGGCCGTGCAGTGGTGAGTTTGTTTGTCCTTTGCAGGCGAATTCGGGGCAATTGCCAATGCCGATCACGATGGCACCGGCCGCCCGCGCGCGAGCCACGGAGATGGCATCAACGGGCGCGACGTGATCTGCAAACAGCCGCGAACCCTGGCTGATTGCATAGCCCTCAGAAAAAATGTTGTCCTTGACGATGAGCGGCACGCCAGCGAGCGGCAGCTGTTCGCCGGCCTGAACGCGTTGGGCAACCGCGCGTGCCTGAGCCCGTGCCGGTTCCGGCGTATAGCGTACGAGCGCGTTCAACTCAGCGTTGCGTGACGCGATAGCCGCATGGAACGCCTCGACGACCTCGATCGCGTTGAGCCGGCCAGCATTGACCTCGCGGGCGATTGTGGCGGCATCGCAATCTGTGGGGTTGGCATTTGCGCTGGTCTGCATCGTGCTCACTCGTTCAGGCCTTTGCCGGGGTAGGGATGCGTCGCGATCCAGTGCTTGGCAATGTCGATGCGGCGCGTGATCCAGACCCTCTCGTGCTTCTGAATGTAGTCGAGCAGCCGTTCGAGGCCGGCGGCGCGTGCCGGATGGCCAATCAGCCGCATATGCAGCCCGACTGACATCATCTTGGGATATTTGGCGCCCTCCTTGTAGAGCATGTCGAACCCGTCGCGAATGAACGCGAACCAGTCGTCGGACGTCGCGGTCCAGCCCGCAAACTTGCCGTCGTTGTGGGTCAACGAATAGGGCACGATAAGGTGCGGCTGGCCTTCAACCGTTTTCCAGAAGGGCAATTCATCGCCGTAGTAGTCGCTGTCGTAGAGAAAGCCGCCATGCTCCACCACCAGACGACGCGTGTTCACGCTCGGCCCATAGCGGCAATACCAGCCAGCAGGTGCCTCCCCCATGGTTTGCTTGAAGGAGACCATGGCCTTGCGAATATGCTCACGCTCCTCTGGCTCGGTCAGCTCGAAGTGTTTGATCCAGCGCCAACCGTGAGAGCAGACGTCATGGCCCGCAGCCTTGATCGCGGCACAGGCCGGTGGATGGCGCTCCATGGCGAGCGCACATCCGAAGACCGTCATTGGTAGTTTGCGTTCCTCGAACAACCGCATCAATCGCCAGAAGCCGACGCGGCTGCCGTATTCGAACATCCCCTCGGCAGCCAAATCGCGGCCATTGCCGCCGTGGGCTAGATTATGGGACTCCGTCAGACCTGTCTCTGAGTATCCCTCTCCGTCCTGCACGGACGGCTCCGAGCCTTCTTCGTAGTTCATGACGAAGTTGACGGCGAGGCGCGCGCCGCCGGGCCATTTCGGGTCCGGCGGATTGGCGCCGTAGCCGATGAGATCGCGATCGTAAGCTTTGGTCATATCTCAGCTCGCGGTGGGGGCGGGAAACGTGATGGTTTGAGGTGCCGGCAGATCGACGAATTCTTCGTCACACTTGCCGCCGTCGAGCCACATGAAGACGGCGAACTGGCCAGGGCGATCGAGTACGCAAAGCGGTTGATGCCAGACATTCATGCCGTAGGTGACGCCCTGATCGCCGCGCGCGAGGAACGCCTTAAGCTTCGTGTGGTCAGGTTTGCCCGCAGGGCCGTGCGGTGCCACGACCACGAGATAGCGCGAGACGTCGAGCGGGACGAAACTCTGCGACGAGAATTCATGCCGCTCCATCTTAACGGCGATGAGGCTCGGCATCACGAGTGACCGCGCCATGGACATCGACAGACTGCCCTTGGCTCCGGCGCGCCCATTAGCCAGCGCGTCGCTGAAATAGATGCGACCGAAATCTGCAGGCCGCTCGATCACCTGGCCGAAGGGCGCGAACGCCGATGCTGTTAACGGTCCAGCAGTTATCATGATGCTTGCTCCGTTATCCGCCCAGGCGTCGCGTGAGGCCGACGAGGCGTTCCATGAGTAGCGTCAGGATGACGACACTCGTGATCAAGACGGCCGAAATTGCTGCGACCCGCACGTCGAGCGTGCTCTCGATCATTCCCCACATGCGGATCGGCAGCATATCGGTGCGCGCGTTGGAGAGGAATAGCGAGACCGGCACATTGTCGAGCGACGCGACGAACGCCAGGAATGCGCCTGCTGCAACGCCCGGGGCGATCAACGGCAATGTGACGCGCCGGAACGTGTAGAAACGGCCAGCGCCGAGGCTGGCTGAGCTTTCGAGCAGAACAGGATCCAGCTGCGTGAAGCTGGCAACCGTCGTGCGGAAAACGAACGGCGAGATTACGATCAGATGCCCGATCATGAGCAGCCACAGCGATGGCCGGTAGCCGAGCAGGGTGAAGAACATCAGTGTCGCGAGGCCATAAGCGAGTGTGGGCAGGATCAATGGCGCAAGGAACATAGCTTCGACCGCGCGTGCGGCCTTCGTTCGAACGCGTGCGATGGCCATGGCAGCCGGCACGGCGAGCAAACTGGCAGCCGCTGTAGCCATGCCAGCAACCCACAGGCTGTTATAGGCCGCGATGTGGATGTGACGCGACTTCACAGGGTCAAATAGGTCGACATACCAGCGGGTGGAGAATCCCGGTGGCGGAAACTTCAAAGCGGCCGACGTCGTGAACGACGTCACGATGACCACGATCACCGGCCCGACGAGGACCAGGAATGCGATGAGCGTCAGCAGCCCGATCACGGCGAAGTAGCTGATATCCGTCCAGGTGTTACGGCGGCCCATGTCACCTCCCCGCCGGATGGATGACGCGGCCGATGGCATTGAGTGCCACGATGCCGGTCAGCACAGAGGCCAGCAGCATGATCGAGGCGACCGCCGCAAATGGCCAGTTCGAGATCACCATGGCCTGCTGCCAGATCACCGAGGGCAAGTAAACGAGCCGTCCACCGCCAATGACGGACTGCGAAATGAACGCCGTCGTCGCGCTCGCAAATACCAGCGTCGCTCCAGCGACCCATCCCGGCACGCTCAACGGCAGCAGCACCTTCAAGAACGTGCGCCAGCGCGAGGCGCCGAGCGAACGCGACGCCTCGACCAGATTGCGGTCGATACCCTGCATCACGGCCAGCAGCGGCAACAGCATCAAGGGCATTTCGATCTGCATCAGCGCCAGGACCAGACCGTGCTGTGTCTGCAAGAGCGGCACGGGCGACAGGCCGATGGCGAGCAGGGCCTGATTGACCACGCCTTCGCGCGCCAGCAGCACGATCCATGCAAACGTGCGCACCACCACAGAGGTCAGCAGCGGCAGCACCACGATGAACAGCAAAAGCCGCCGGACCCATGGGGCTGCCTCGTAGAACACCAGCGCGACGGGATAGGCCAGGACCGTCGCGGCTAATACCGTCAACACGCCGAGCATTATCGTGCGCCAGACGACGCCGACGTAGAACGGGTCGCCCAGAAACTTGATCCAGTTGGCCGGCCCGAGCCTGGTCAGCTCGTTGTCTTCGTAGAAACTGATCGAGCCAAGCAGCAGCAGGGGCGCAGCAAAGAACACCATATAGGCAAGGCCGAGCGGGAACGCCAATCCCCACCCAACCTTGTCCTGCACTTGCACGGGAGCTGCCGGCTCTGCCATTGCCATCGCTTACTTCGTCACTTCCTTGTTGAAGCGCTCGATCCAAGCCGCGCGCTGCGGGTTGATTTTGGTCCAGTCGTGCGAGACGAGTTTCGACAGATCATCGAGGCTCTTGATCGGCTGGTCGCCGGCGAGCGCGACGTCCTTGTTGGTCGGCAACAGGCCCGCCGGCGATTTCATCAGGGCCTCCTGCACCGCAGCGGAAATGGCCGTGTCGATGTACTTGTAGGCGTTGTCCTTGTTCTCGCCGCCTTTGGCGACATGCAAGGTGGTCACGAACGTAATCGCCCCTTCCTCCGGCATGACGAATTCGATGTCGACGCCGCGCGACTTGAGCGTCGAGACGTTGTTGGTGTTGGTGTAGGTGATATCGATCTGCCCCTGCTGGAACATGCCGGGCAAGGCTGCCGGTGCGGTCACGGCGGCCACTTTCGGCAGGATCTTTTTGATCTCGGCAAAGATCGGCTCGATGTTGGCTTCGGAGCCGCCGAAGGCCTTGGCCATTTCAATCAGCGAGACGGTGCCGAACGTGGTCTGGAACCCCGTCAGGCCGAGGCGCGACGCGTAGGGTTCCTGGAACAGGTCCTTCCAGCTTTTCGGCTTCGGTAGCTTCTTTGGATTATAGGCGATGCCGACGATCTGCGAATTCACCGCCGCGCCCCAGCCGTCAACGCCAGTAGCCGCGAGCTTCGAGGCATTCGTCAGCTTCTTGCCGTCGAACGGCTCCAGAAGGCCGCGCTCGATGGCTGTCACGCGCGGACCGGGGTCGAGGACGAAGCTGTCGAACGGCGCAATGCCGCGCGCCGCGACCGCCTTGGCGATCTGATCGACCGCGAACAGCGGCTCCAGCGCGAGGTCCACGTCATGCGCCTTCTTGAGCGCCGGCAGCACGATGGAGCGATACTGCTCGTCCCAGCTGCCGGGATAGATGGCGGCCGTCAGGGGCCCCTTCGCGTATGCGGGGCGGCCGAGCAACGAAGACCCACCAAGGGCAGCGGCCGCTGCCATCAGCTGACGACGATCCAGACGATGCGATTTCATAGCAGGCACTCCTTGGTTGCTTCAGTCATTTGGGACAGGAAAGGCGGACACCTCGACACCGAGACGAAGACCGAGCCACATCCGTGCGCCCGGCTGACGCGGCACTCCCGTGCGGGCCTCGATGATCTTGATCGCTTGTCCATCCGCGGTTTGCATTTCGTGGATGGTCTGGGGACCAAGCGGCACGGTGAGGCGATGGCTGACGGGCACAAGATTGTCACCGGCCTGCTCGTGCAGTGCCAATTGCTCCGGCCGCACGGCGACCATCATGCGCTGGCTGACGCACACCGGCGACCGGCTGACTGCTTGCATGACACCGCCCACATCGAGGGCAACGCGGATCGTCTTGCCGTCGATGCCGGCAACAGCGCCGGCAAACTGGTTCATGGACCCGATGAAGCCGGAAACGAACAGGCTCTCCGGCCGGTCGTAGATGGCGACCGGCGTGTCGCACTGTTCGATGCGCCCCTTGTTCATCACGGCAATGCGATCGGCGACACTCATCGCCTCGTCCTGGTCATGGGTGACCAGGATCGCCGTCAGGCCGAGGTCGCGCTGCAGCCGCTTGATCTCGATCTGCATGTCGAGTCGCAGGCTTTTGTCCAAGGCGCTGAACGGCTCATCGAGCAGCAGCACGGAGGGTTCGACCGCGAGCACGCGCGCCAGCGCGACGCGCTGCTGCTGTCCCCCGGACAATTGGCGTGGCAGCCGATCGCCCATGCCGCCAAGATGCACGACCTCGATCATCTGCGCGACGCGGTCGCGGATCTCGACCGCCCGCCGCCCACGCGCCTTGAGGCCGTAGGCGATGTTCTCGGTGACGGTCATGTGGGGAAACAGAGCATAACTCTGGAATACGATGCCGATGTTGCGCAGATTGGGCGGCAGGTCGTCGATGCTGCGGCCGTCGATCAGTACGCGCCCCCGTTGCTGGCGCACGAAGCCCGCGATGATGCGCAGAAGTGTGGTCTTGCCGCAGCCAGACGGGCCGAGCAGGGCAACGATTTCGCCGGATCGTATGGCGAGCGTCACGTCATCGACGGCGATGCTTGCGGCATTATAGCGATGCGTCACCGCATCGAGGTCGACGGTGTGCCCGGCGAGCCGCGCGGTCTCGCCGGTCGATCCTCCCCGCAACTCTGCCCCGTCGGCCATCTAGTCCCCATCGCGTAGCACGTGCCTAGGCTTCCCGGTCGTCGGAGCCATTGCAGTTTAGCAACTGGCGTGCCATTCACCGGATACGCTGGCTGGTCGTACTGCTGTTCGTGCGTGCGACTGACGCCAACCTATTGGCAGGGCTTACCAAGTTTCCGCAATCGAGCGGTTCGTTAGGTGTAACGTTGACCGCCTGGTGGGCGATCGAAAATGTAGCGTACCACTCGGCGTCGCTTGGGAAACAGGCTCTTTGCTCAATTTTTACGCAATTGAGCAATGCCACGCTATTGCATCTTTGCGGTGGCTGCGTGAAGTTCGACGATCATGTTCATTCATGTCGTAAACCCCAATACCTCGACGGCCGTGACCGCGCTGATGGTGGCGCGGGCCCGGGCGGTGGTGCCGATCGGCATGAAGATTGACGGTATGACGGCGCCCGCGGGCGTTGCACTGATCACCGACCGCTCCGGCCTTACGTTCGCAGCGAGCGAGGTTGTTTCGATGCAGCCGCAGTTCACGGGCCAAGGGGTGATCGTGGCCGCCTTCGGCGATCCAGGCGTCGACTATCTGCGCGCGGCCTTGAAAATCCCGGTCATTGGAATTGGCGAAGCGGCGATGCGGGCCGCTGCTGCCGGCGGACGCAGGTTCTCGATTGTCACGACGACGCCGAAGCTGCGGCCAGACATCAGAGCACGCGCCATTTCCTGTGGCGTCGCGGATCGCCTCGCCAGTATCCGGATAACCGGGCAGGATCCGGTCGCGCTCACCAACGATCCGGTCCAGCTCGAAGCCGCCCTGCAGGACCTGGTCGACCGCTGCATTGCCAACGACGGCGCCGAGGCGGTCATAATCGGCGGTGGACCGCTGGCCGCCGCTGCCAGCGCCATCGCTCGGCGCACGCCTATTGAAATCATCGAGCCGGTTCCCGCGGCAGTCGCGTGGATGGCCGCGCGACTCGGGTGCGGCTGAGGCTCGATTATTGTGTGCGGTCCAATTCCGATCGCGGGTGGGCTGGCCGCAGCACTGTCGACATCGCTGCAGATCGCGTCCCTGTCGACGGCGATCTCGCTGATCCTCGGCACGCACTGTGCGATCGGCCTTGTTCGCGGGCGCTTTCCCGGACGCGAAGCGGCGGCGACGTTTCTTGTGTCACCGTTGATGCTGCCGGGCCTGGTCATCGGCATCGCCATCCTGCAGGGCTTCAAGGCCATGGGGCTGCAGGCCGCCTCGCCGAGCCTACTCGTCGCCCATGTGGTGATCACCATGCCCTACGTGCTGCGCGCCTTTCACGGGGCGCTTTCGCTGTTCGATTTTTCCATGCTCGATGCGGCCCGCACGCTCGGCTGCATCTATGCGGCAGCACTCTGGCGAGTGATGATGCCGACGCTGGCACCAACCTTCCTGACCAGTGGCATGTTTGCCTTTCTCGCCTACATGGACAACTATCCGGTGTCGATCTTCTTCACCGACGCCTGGACCAAGACCTTGCCCATCCAGATGCTGCAGCTCGTCGAGGAGCGGCCCGATCCGACGATTGCGGCAATCTCGACCGGCCTCATCCTGCTGGCGATTCTTGCACTGATCATCGGCAACCGGCTGGTCGGGCCGCGGCGCTTGGCCGATTTCTGACGAGGGACTGCGCATGCCGATCTCGCTGCCGCCGACCACCCGCGATTTCCGTGGCTACGGTTCGAACCCGCCGAACGTGCGCTGGCCCGGTGACGCCCGTCTCGCCGTATCGGTGGTGGTCAATGTCGAGGAAGGCGCAGAGCTGTCGCTCGCCATGGGCGACGATCGTAATGAGCACATCTACGAAGTCGTCGATCACATCGAGCGCGTCCCCGATCTGTGCATGGAAAGCCACTTCGGCTACGGCACGCGCGCCGGCTGGCCGCGTATCCGGGCTGCCCTCCAGCGCCTAGGCGTGAAGGCGACCATGAACTGCTGCGCCCGCGCCATCGCCTATTCGCCCTGGCTCGCGCAGGAGGCCGTCGCCGATGGCCACGAGATTTCCTCGCACGGCTGGCGCTGGGAGCGGCAGGCGCACATGGACGAAGCGCACGAGCGCGGCATCATCGCCAAGGCGGTAGCGGTGCTGAGCGAAGCAGCCGGCACGCCGCCGGTCGGGTGGCACACGCGCTCTGCGACATCGGTCAATACCCGGCGTCTGCTCGTCGAACACGGCGGCTTCCTCTACGACAGCAATGCCTACGACGACGACATTCCTTATACGGTCGAGATTGCCGGCCGACCGCACGTCGTGCTGCCCTATGCCTTCGACACCAACGACATGCGGTTCTTCAACAGCTACGCCTTCGTGCAGGGCGACGACTTTGCCCGCTACTGCATCGCGGCCTTCGACCGGCTCTATGCAGAAGGTAGCGATGCGCCACGCATGATGTCGGTTGGCCTGCACCTGCGCATCATCGGCCGGCCGGGGCGCATCGGCGGGCTCGAGGCGTTCCTCGCGCATGCGGCATCGAAACCCGGCGTCTGGTTCGCGCGACGCGATGAGATCGCGCACGCCTGGCGGGCTGGAGTCGGGTTGCCGAAATGGACGCCGGCCCACGCCCTCTCGGCGTTTCCGATGCCCGCATCATAACTTTTATCGGGCATTTGCAATTTATCCGGGCAGAATGCTCATAACAGCGGCACTCGAACCAGATTACTTGAGCTGATAACAGCGGCCGTATCGAATGAATACGCCCATTCTAGATTTGGCACATCTCTTGCTAATGCATTAACCAGCGCAGCATCGCCTGATTGGCGATTGCTTGTTGGTTGGCGTGCCACCCAGCTGTTGCGGAGCTTGCAATGTTTGCAGGTCTCAACGGCACCGGTGCGAATGCGCCGGTGTTCATCGGTGTGGAAAAACGGCCGCTCAGGCCTCGCACTGCGAAGTCACTGATCTCGACTGCGCGTCGGATCGGCCGTCCATGCACCTCTCCGACTGACTGGTTTGTAACACGCACCGGATCTCGCCCTGCGCGATCCGTGCGGACCGTCGTCTATCCCCAATCGAGCAAGGAGTGAGATGCCATGTGTGAACGCCACGGATGCACGCATTTGCCTGACTTGAAGAAGATCGATTTCAGCCGCCGGAATATCTTGCGCGGCGCTGCCGCCAGCGTGATCACGGTCGCCGTCGGCCCCGGCTTCGGCGAAGCGCTGGCGCAGGGCGCAAGCGCGCTAAAGGGCACGAAGGGAACCGGTTTCTGCAATCTCAACTTCTTCTTGGCGCACGCCATGCAGTTCGCCAAGGCGGAAGGCGTCGAGCTGCAGTTCATCAACACGCCGACGCAGGCCGAGCAGGTCACCTTCCTCGGCATGGGCCAGGTCGATCTCGGCCTGATGCCGTACACGAGCTTCATGGCGCTGTTCGACGCCGGCGCGCCGATCAAGGTCGTCGCCGGCGGCGGTGTCGAAGGCTGCGGCATCGTCTCGCGGCCGGGCCTCGATACGCCGCAGAAGCTGAAGGGTAAGACGCTCGCGACCTTCCAGCTCGATACGCTCGAGGTGATGCCCTACGACTACCTCAAGAAGGCTGGCGTCAGCTTCAAGGACGTCACCGTGCGCTATATGGCGAACACGCCCGAAGCCGTCGAAGCGTTCAAGGCCGGCGCCGTCGACTGGATCTGCACCATCGAGCCCTATGTCACCTCGCTCGTGAATGATGTGAAGGGCGCGCATTTGTTGTCGGATGGCAAAGATCTTTATGGCCCGGGCTATACGGATTGCGTGCTCACCTGCGGCGAGCGGCTGATCAAGGAGAACAAAAAAGGCCTCAAGGCCGTCATCAAGGCCATGATGCAGGCGCAGCTGATGGCTGAAACCGAGCAACAGGCGACGCTCGATAAGCTCGTCGGCCCCTATTACAAGACGTCGATGGAGAACGCCAAGTTCGCCATGTCGAAGCAGCCGGCGATCGTCGATGCGCGGAACCAGACGAAGTTTATTCTGGAGCGCACCGACAGCCTCGTCGAGATGGGCTACATCAAGAAGAAGCCTACACTCGCCGCCATCGACTGGGGTCCGCTCGAAGAAGTCATCAAGGAAAACCCCGATCTCTACGGCAAGCTGAAGTTCAAGGCGGCATGAGATGGCGATGACAGCGCCGGCGGGCGAAAATGCCCATACTCCGATCGCAGCGGCCGGTGGAGTGAAAACTCCGCCAGCCGCAGTCGGATCGTCTTTCCTGCAGTCCGTCGGCCAGTCGATGGTCAGGATCGGCTGGACTCTGGCTTCGATCGGCCTGTTCGCGTCGATCTGGGAGCTGTGCTGGGCGTTCGGGATTTCCGATGCCAAACTGCTGCCGCCGCCGCACGTCTTCTTAGGCAACTTTGTCGACCAACTGAAGTTCTTCAACACGGCGACCCGCTGGGCGATCGGCGTCAATCCGGCCGACGGGCCGACGCCGCTGCAGGCGCTCGGCATTACCCTCACCTCGACGACGGCGCGGGTCATGGTGGGGCTGGTGATCGCTTCCGTTCTGGCGGTGTCGATCGGTGTGCTGATCCGCTACTTCCTGGTGGCCGATCGCCTGCTGCTGCCGACCATCACCTTGCTGTCACCGGTGTCGCCGATCGCCTGGCTGCCGATCGCGATTTTCCTGTTCGGCATCGGCAATGCGCCGGCGGTGTTCATGGTGGTGATCGCGCTGTTCTTCCACATGGTGCTGGCGACGATCAGCCAGATCGACGGGGTCAACAAGAATTTGATCAACGTCGCACGCACGATGGGCGCGACAAAGTGGCAGACCTACCGCAACGTCATCATACCGGCGATCCTCCCCGGCATGTTCATGGTTCTGCGCATGAACCTGTTCGCTGCCTGGATGGTCGTGCTGGTCGCTGAGACCACCGGCGTCGGCTACGGCATGGGGCAGGTGATCATGCTGGCGCGCAACACCTTCAATCCGTCGCTCGTGTTCTTCTGTATCGCGCTGATCGGTTTGCTCGGTTACCTGTTCGATCTGGCGTTCCGGATCATCCAGAAGCGCATCCTGTACTGGGTGCCCGAAACAACGGGGGTGCTGCGTGGCCTCTGACAAACCCTATTCGTCGAAGGATGCCGTGGTCTGTCGCGGCGTATCGAAAGTCTGGGCCAAGGGGACAGTGCGTGCCCACGAAGCCCTGCGCGAGATCGACCTCGAGGTGACGCCCGGCGAGTTCGTAGTGTTCCTCGGGCCTTCGGGCTGCGGCAAGAGCACGTTGCTGTATCTGATCGCCGGCCTCGAAGCAGAGACGGGGGGCCAGATCTGGTCGTTCAATGACCGGGTCACGGCGCCCTCGCCCGAGCGCAGCCTGATTTTCCAGGAAACCTCGCTGTTTCCGTGGTTGACAGTCTGGCAGAACGTATCGTTCGGACTGCAGATCCGCGGTGCGAGCCTCGACGAGCGGCGGACGATCGCCAAGGAGGCCCTGCAGCGCGTCGGTCTGGTGGCCGCCATGGACAAGCGGCCAGACGAGTTGTCCGGTGGCATGCGCCAGCGCGTGGCTGTGGCCCGTGCACTGGCCATGCGTCCCAAGGTACTGCTGATGGACGAGCCGTTCGCCGCCCTCGACGTGCAGACCAGAGCGCGCATGCAGGATTTCCTGCTGGACGTCTGGCGCGACAGCGGCGCCTCCGTCCTGTTCGTCACGCACCATATCGACGAGGCTGTCGCGCTGGCCGACCGGGTCGCGGTGTTCACGTCGCGACCGGGACGTATCAAGACCATCGTTCCGATCGACCTGCCGCGGCCGCGCGATCCGTTCTCGCCCGATTGCGAAGCGCTCAGGCGCCAGCTCACGGCCTTGATGCGCGATGAGGTCGATCGCGCCTTCGCCGAGCAGGAAGCGCTTGCCGAAGCGATATAGGCTTCACCACACTCTGCCCATTTCATCACCAGGAGGATCCACATGGCCCAGTCGCTCATTCGCAGCCGCGCGATGATCACGCGCACAATCGACCGCACATCGTGGGAAGAAATCGCCGATGGCGCCGTCCTGCAAGAGGACGGCATGATCAAAGCGGTCGGCACGTTCACGGAGCTGAAAGCCAAGCACCCGAACGTGACCGTGCTGGGGTCCGGCAACGAGATCATGCTGCCGGGCTTCGTCAACGGCCACCATCACGTCGGCCTGACCCCGGTGCAGCTCGGCTCGCCCGATATGCCGCTGGAATTGTGGTTCATCACGCGGCTGGTCAGCCGCATGCTGAATGTGCATCTCGATACGCTGTACTCGGCCTTCGAGATGGTCGCGTCCGGCATAACCACCGTGCAACATATCCACGGCTGGATGCCGGGCACGTTGTCGGAGGTCCAGGCCCGGTCGAACCAGGTGATCAAGGCCTACGAAGATATCGGCATGCGCGTGTCCTACTGCTATGCGCTGCGCGACCAGAACCGGCTGGTCTACCAGAACGACGATGACTTCGTGGCCAGCCTGCCGCCGGAGCTGCAGGACCCGATGAAGCGCCACTTCGCACGCTTCAAGGCCGGTCTCGATGATCAGATGGGGCTGTTCCGCGATCTCTACGATCAACACAATGCCAAGGACCGGGTAAAGATACAGCTGGCGCCGGCCAACTTGCACTGGTGCTCGGACAAGGCACTGACCCTGTTGTCCGAGGCCTCGAAGAAATACAACGTGCCCATGCACATGCATCTGCTGGAGACGGCCTATCAGAAAGAGTACGCGTGGCGCCGCGGCGAATGTACGGCGCTCGAGTACATCGACCGGTTCGATATGGTCAATGAGCGCCTGACCCTCGGACACGGCGTCTGGCTGTCGGAAAAAGACATCGATCGGCTGGCCTCGGCCGGTGGCTGCGTTTGCCACAACTGCTCGTCGAACTTACGTTTGCGGTCGGGCGTCGCGGCGCTGAACTATTTCGAGAGCCGCGGTCTCAACACCGGCATCGGCCTCGACGAAGCCGGCATCAACGATGACCGGGATATGCTGCAGGAAATGCGGCTGGTGCTGCGCGCCCATCGCGTTCCCGGCATGGTCGATACGGACGTGCCGACCACCA
>JANNSX010000155.1:0-41487 GCA_031403155.1 Hyphomicrobiaceae bacterium | reverse complement strand
TATCAATCCCAATGAAAAGTTCGCTATTCTGGTCCATGACTAGCCCTCCTTGTGTGAGGCTCTACCCGGCCAATCCGGGCAACCCTCGAGTGCACATCGAAGGCTAGTCACCCCACTTGCGGAAGGGACATACAGTCTGGGCTGAGCCTTTCGCGAAGCCCAGCGCCACAACCCCTATCGATGCTGGGCTTCGGACCGCGTTGCGGCCCTCAGCGCCAGCCTACGCCCACTCAATTCGCCATCGTCTTGCGCACGGCCTGCGCGATCCGTTCGGCGCTCGGGATGTAGAGGTCTTCCAAGGCTGGCGAGAAGGGCACGGGCGTGTGCGGGGCCGTCACCATCTGGATGCCGGCCTTCAGCGACCCGAACGCCTCCTGCGCGACGTGAGCCGAGATGTCGGAGGCAATCGAGCAGCGCGGATGCGCCTCATCGACCGCGACGAGCCGGCCGGTCTTCTCGACGCTTTCCAAGACCGTATCCCAGTCCGTCGGCGAGATGGTGCGAAGGTCGATGATCTCGCAATCGACGCCGCTCCGGGCGAGATCGGCCGCGGCCTCGACCGCGCGGTGCACCATGAGGCCATAGGTGACGATGCTGACATGCTTGCCGTCACGGACGATGTTGGCCTCGCCGAAGGGGATGGCATAGGATTCTTGCGGCACGTCGGCTTCGGCCGGATAGAGGCTCTTGTGCTCCATGAAGATCACGGGATCGTTGTCGCGGATCGCCTGGATCAAGAGACCCTTCGCGTCATACGCGTTCGACGGGCAGACGACCTTCAAGCCGGGAATGTGGGCGAAGAGGGGGGTGAGCATCTGCGAATGCTGGGCTGCCGCGCGAACGCCCGCCCCGCACATGGTGCGGATGACAACGGGTGTCTCGGCCTTGCCACCGAACATGTATTTGAACTTCGCCGCCTGATTGTAGATCTCGTCGAAGCAGACGCCCATGAAGTCGACGAACATCAACTCGGCGATCGGCCGCAAGCCGCAAGTGGCAGCCCCCACCGCCGCACCGATGAAGGCGCTTTCGGAGAGCGGCGTATCCATGACGCGGCTGCCGTGCTTCTTGGACAGGCCTTTCGTCACGCCGAGCGGTCCGCCCCAGGCGTCCTGCTCGCCGGGCGCCCCGGTGCCGCCTGATATGTCCTCGCCCATGATGATGACGGTCGGATCGCGCGTCATCTCCTGGTCGATGGCTTCGTTGATGGCGTCTTTCATGGAGAGGGTGCGGGCCATTGTCGGATAGTCCTCGGTGATCGTCACATTGGGTTTTTGGGCACTAGGCTTTGGGCTTTAGGCTTTGGAGAGCAGCGGCATGCAGGGCGCATCACGAAGATGCCCAGTGCCTAAAGCCCAAAGCCTCTCTTCCTTAGTAGCTCACATACACATCCGTCAGCAGATCCTTGGCCGTCGGAAGGGGCGCGGCTTTGGCTTCGGCCACCGCCTCCTCGACGAGCTTCAAGGCGGCCTTGTCTATTCTGTCGAGCTCGGCTTGGCTGATGACCCCGGCCTCGATCACGCGTGCGGAAAACAGCTTGATGCAATCGCGCTTGGCGCGCAGCTCGTCGACCTCGCCCGGCGCCCGGTAGGTCTGCGCGTCGCCCTCGAAATGGCCGTGGAAGCGGATCATTTTGCATTCGAGCAGCGAGGGCCCGCCGCCCTGGCGCGCTTTCTTGATGATCTCGCCGGCCGCCTCGTAGACGGCGAAGAAGTCGGTACCGTCAACCGTGATGCCGGGCATGCCGAAACCGGAAGCGCGATCGACGTAGCTGTCGCAGGAGACCGCCCATTCCATGGCGGTACTCTCCGCATAGCCGTTGTTCTCGACGACGAAGATGGCCGGCAGATGCCAGACGGCGGCGAGGTTCAAGCTCTCCAGGAACATGCCCTGGTTGGAGGCGCCGTCGCCGACAAAGGTGATGCCGACGCCGGGTCCGTCCACGCCACTCACTCGTGTTGTCGCGCTGGCCGGCGGCATCATGGGAGGCACGGCGGGCCCAAGTCAATTGGCCGGAGAGGATGGCGCCGATGCGCGGCGCGCGGGGGTCGGGCTATGGCGTCGTCTGCCTCTCTCCAAGCATGTGGCCGCTTACGCGAAGACGTTGAAGTCTGATGCGGCGAGGTTCGAGGTGATGACGGTCAGGATGGCGATCAGAACCTCGCCACCGACGGCACCGTCGGCGTCGTAGTAAAGCTGGCTCGTCGTATTGTCGAAGAACAGCTCCGGACCGTCGCCGCCGCCGGACGCCGCCGTCGCATTGTTGAACAGGTTGCCGTTGTCCAGCACGGTGATGCCGCCGAACTCGGCGGTGGATATAAAGAGGAAGTCAGTGCCCTGCTCGAAGTTGGTGATAGTGTCCTGGCCGCCAAGCTGGTTGTGTATAGTAAAGAGCTTTGGGAAAAGGCCCATGCCGGTCAAAGTGTCCTGATCATCCCCGCCATCCAGAGCCGTGCCGACCAGCGCATCTTGCCCGCCGAGACCACTGGCCTGAAGACTAGTAATGGAGTTATTGAGTGCATTTCCAGTTATTGTCCAAGTCAGTTGGCCATCGAACACGTTTTCGACATTGAGAGTGCTCGCCATGTTAAACTCGAAGTTACTAGCTACCGCACCAGCCATGGTCACTAGATCAATACCCGCGTTGGGTAGCTCAACAATAGTAAAGTCATTGGTGCCGTCGTTAACATAAGTGTCGTCGTCGGCGCCGCCGAACAACATATCCGCGCCCGTGTTCACAAAATCGCTATGGGAAAAAAGTCGTTGCCCGAACCGCCATAGAGGAAATCCGCCGCGTTCCCGCCCTCTAGAGTGTCGTTTCCGCCAAAACCGTAAAGTGCCGCCACAGCTGACGAGCCAAAGCGGTTCTCCGTGTCTTGGCCGCTGGTGCCAAGGAACAACCCGATCACATCGACGGCGGCGTTGATCCCGTCCGTCACTTGCAGCGTGCCGGTGAGGGCCGCCGCTTGCTCGGCGACGTTGAGCGTCGTCGTCGAGCCGTTGTTGATCGTTGGATTGCCGAAGGCCGCCGCGAACGTGCTGCCGAGTGAGATCGTGGCCGTGTCGGAATCCGTCGCGGTGAAGCTGATCGTCGATTCCGTGATGACGAGGTTGGTGATTACGGGGGCCTGATTGGCGAGGCCCGTCACGGAAAGCGTGACCTTACCCGTGCCTGCGCCATTGCTGAGATCGCGAAAAGTGATGTCAAAAACGTCTATGCCGACATCTTGAGGCGTGTACACAATGTCGTCGCCGACGATGTTGAGCTCTCCTCCGACACTGCCCCCGGCGACGGTGTTCAGTTGGAGGATATCTCCGAGCGGCACATCGGGGTCGAGCGGCGCGGCAATGGCCAGCAATTGCGCCACCGTCATGACGACGATCGGATTGCCCACCTGGGTCTGGACGAGGCTCAGCCCTCCATTGAGGAAAAGCTGACCGTTCGGCACATCATTGAGAATCTGTGCCGCCGCGAACGTGCCATTGGCGAATGTGAAATTCTCAACGGCCGTTACGGTATCGGTACCGTCTGGCGATCCGAATCGGTTGTCGCCGAGGGTGTAGGTCGCACCCGAAAGAGTGATCGAGTAGTCGACCCAAGCGCCCGAGTAGATTGCCGTATCGGTGCCCGAGCCGCCGTTGAGCGTGTCGTTCCCCGCCTGGCCGGAGAGTGTATTGCTCCCTCCATTGCTGGTGATGGTGTTGGCCAGCGCATTGCCCGTGCCGCTGATGTTGGCTGTGCCGGTGAGGGTAAGTTTCTCGACATTGGCGCCGAGCGTGAACGTCACTTTGGACTTGACCGTGTCGGTCCCTTGGCTGGCGAACTCGATGGCTTTGTCGAGGGCGTTGTCGACGGTATAGGTGTCGTTCCCCGCGCCACCCCTCATCGCGTCGACACCAGTGCCACCATCCAGCGCATCGATGCCCGACCCACCGTCCAGGCTGTCGATGCCCGCCTCGCCGGAGAGCTTGTCATTTCCCGTCCCGCCGAAGAGCTTGTCGTTGCCCGCGCCGCCTTTCAGCGTATCGTTGCCGGCATTGCCGTAGAGATCGTCATTGCCGGCGAAGCCGAGGATCGTCTCGGCGATCGACTTGCCCCTCAGGATGTCCCGCTTTGCTGTCCCGCGAATGGTGGGCATGGCCTGTTCTCCCGCAACCGATGGTGCCTGCCGGGAGCCGGATAGGGGGCCCCCTGATCAGCACAATGCACGCTGGAGGCCGAGGGCGCATCATCAATATAGATGAGATGCCGGCGATCGCTCCCGGTATTGTCCGGCCCGCAGAGAGGGTGCAGAACTCCTGCCTCCGCCAGCGGCAGCCGGAGTTCGTTGGTCAATTCAATGGATTGGCGTGACTTGCGGGGCCGGGCATCGTTGGACAGCCGGTTCACCCGCGTCCTGGCCCTGCCGTGCTTCGCGCGCCGGCCACCCCCACCCGTTCGCGTCTGAGGACTGAGCTGCCCCCTCACACCTCCACATGCCGCCGCAGCAGATTGGCATAGGACTTCGAGATGAGGTCGAAGGCGTCCGTCTTGCCGTCCCACTCGAAGATGGCGCGGCTCGCGGTCGAGATCGAACAGCATCTCGCGAACCTCGGCGTCGCGGATGAGGCTCTGCACCCCGGTGACAATGACGACATGCGACGCTGCGGCTCCGCTCGCCGATTGCGATCCCACAGGCCCGGCAGTAGGTTGCGGCCGCGCGTGGGATTGTATTTGGAGGCTGAAATGCGGTGGGTGCGATTCGGGTTGGCTTTGGTTGTGCTCATGGCGCTGGGCACGCCGCTCCGGGCCGAGGAGTCCCGTCCGCCCGAGAGCCTCGCCGAGCTGAAGCTCTCCTTCTCCCCGATCGTCAAGCAGACGGCGCCGGCCGTGGTCAATGTCTACGTCACCCGCCGTGTCAAACGCTTCGTCTCGCCGTTCGATGATCCCTTCTTCCGCCAGTTCTTCGGCGACGACCAGGGCGTGCCGCGCGAGCGCATGCAGAACTCCCTCGGCTCCGGCGTCATCGTCAGCGCCGACGGTCTCGTCGTGACGAACGCGCATGTCATCAAGGGCAGCGGAGAAGCCGAGATCAAGGTGGCGCTCGCCGACAAGCGCGAGCTCGACGCCAAGCTCATTCTGATGGATGAGCGGGCGGATCTGGCCGTGCTGCGCGTCGACTCGAAGGAGACCTTCCCGCATCTGGAATTCGTCGACAGCGACACGGTGGAAGTGGGCGACATCGTGCTCGCCATCGGCAATCCGTTCGGCGTCGGGCAGACGGTGACGACGGGCATCATCTCGGCACTCGCCCGCACGGCCGTTGGCAACTCGGATGCGCAGTACTTCATCCAGACCGATGCCGCCATCAATCCGGGCAATTCGGGCGGCGCGCTCGTCGACATGGCCGGCCGGCTCGTCGGCATCAACACGGCGATCTTCTCGCGCTCGGGCGGTTCGCAGGGCGTGGGCTTCGCGATCCCCGCCAACCTCGTGAAGCCGTTCGTCGAAAGCGCCGTGACGGGTCGCGAGTTGAAGCGGCCGTGGCTCGGCGCCAAGCTCGAGCCGGTGACGCGCGAGATCGCCGACGCGCTGGACCTTCCGCGCGTGACGGGCGCGTTCGTTGCCAAGGTCTACGAGGAGGGGCCGGCGCGGACCGCGGGTTTACAAGAGAAGGACGTCATCGTCGGCATCGACACGCACGAGGTCGAGGACCCGCGCGCGCTGACCTATCGCATGAGCACGATTGGCGTGGGAGCGACCGCGAAACTCCGCGTGCTGCGCGACGGCGCCGAGCGGACGCTCGACATCGCGCTCGCCGAGGCGCCGAGCCTCGACTCCGCCGCCCAGCGCGATCTCTCCGGCGCCCATCCCTTCGACGGCACGCGCGTCGCCCTGTTGTCGGGGGTGCTCGCCGAGGAGATCGGATTGGATGATCTGGCGGGCGTCGTCATCACCGCGATCCGCTCGGGGTCCATCGCGCAAGGGCTGGGTCTCAGGCCCGGCGACGTGGTCCTGCGCGTCGGCTCGAGCCGGATCGACAGCCTGGATGAGCTGTCGCGCGTGATCGAGGAACCGCGGAGGCTGTGGCGCGTCGATATCCGGCGCGGGAATCGGGTGCTGAAGCTGGTGGTGCCGGGGTAGGGTCGGAGGGGTTGCCCTCTCACCCAGCACCGCTGGCCAAATTCCGCCAACGGTGCCTACGAGCCATCAGCGCTTGCCGACAGCGACGATGCGATCGGTGATAGTCGCCTGGGCGTATTGCTCAGTCCAGTTGGAAGGTTGACACGCACCTTCTGGTAACGGTCCGTGCCAATCAAAATGTACCCGTCTTGCAATTCGAGCGAAAAGCGGCACGTGCAGTTTGGCAACGTCGACCAACGTCGAAGCGTTGAAAGGGTCTGCCTGCGGAAGAAACATTGGAGGCGATCGATTTCGTCCGAAGCTCTCTCAGTTCCCCTTAGTCCTGCCTTTAATGCTCTCGCGATCTTTGCCCGTTCGGCATCGCTCATGTGCGGCAGTAAGCCGAGAAAATCACGCCAACCCGCAATTGAGGCAAGCTGCTGGTCTGCGCTCACGAGCAATCGCAGGACTGAAGAACGAGTCGGGTCCAAAATCTCCTGACCACGGACCGAAGCATAAACGCGCGAGGACCGCCTGGTGCTTTCTCGCGTCTGACCACTCTTGTCGGCTGTTGTGACCACTTCTTCGATGGATTGGTGTAAGTTTCCATCGCGGATGTGATCCCACAGTGGAATCCCGAGTAATGCAACGCTCTGTTGGAGTGACTTTCGAACTTCGTCCAAGGCTTGCGCAATAACCTTGTTGGTCGCAATGACCGATCGAACGTCGTCGACGATATGGAGATTTGAGAGAAGGTATGCAATCTGACGGCTACGCTCGCCGCGGCGCTTCAGTTCGCGATATCTTGACTTGTGCGCTTCGGGATTGAGTCTCTCGAAGCAGTCGCGACCTACCAAACGGACAACGCGCTCCTCTGGAAACCAGGCGACCAGTCCGACCCGATACTTTGGATAGCAATCAGTGCAGCAAGGGCATGCGCCCCAGAGGTGCGGGCGCCCCTTAGAGCCGGGTATAGTGAACTCCTCAAGATAGTCGACGATGGCTCCTTCAGGGGCATTGGTATGAGTATGCCAAGGGCAAAGGTGCGGTTTGCCTCCAGCTCGGATAAAGTCGACAATCGTCTTGATTGTGGCTTCTGATGGCGTTTCGGCGAAAAGCTTTGGAGTTCTAGATTTCTCGGGTATCGGAATTTTGTTTGGCGACACCATAGTGCGGGTTCCATAGCAACGCCGCACGCAAGACTAGGATCGGCAGGTTCATCGTTTGTTCCATCATAGTGCCGATGCGTTGCTCGTGCAAGCTGCATTTCGGACGGGAACACCTACCCCTCAGACGGATCCCGCACCAAAATCGTATCCTCCCGATCGGGGCTTGTGGACAGCAACGCCACCGGCGCCTCCATCAGCTCCTCGATGCACCCGGCGAAACTATCGCGATTAACCATCTCCCGCGAAACCCCTCCAAAACTAATCCCCGCTCTCTGCACCACCCGCATACTCATCCCCGGTCACCCGGCGAGGGGCGCTTCTGCAGAGGCGTCTGTGGAAGTGCGGGCTGACACGGCGTCTGCCGGTCGGGGAAACGCTGCCCCGAACGCAGGGTGCACCGATGTTCGGTCGGGGTGAAACACCCGGCCGGGGAGCAGTCCCCTAGCCAGTCACATCGGCCAGCTTCGAAAACGCCGTCGCGGGGCGGTCCTTTGCCGCCCTTTTAACTTTGGCTCGCGGCAATCGATCGCCCCGCGCCCCCTCATCTGCTCGACACCCGGCAACGATCGCGTTGCGGGGCGCGGGCGGAGCGTTGGCTAGGCGCCCGTGTCCCGCGAAGTGATCCCCGGTTCGCCGGGGCGAGCGCAAGGCCATAGGCGGGGCTATCTTGAACTGAGTGTTGGGAGGAGGACAGAGCTGTAGAAAGGACGGAGATATGGCTATCGGCCAGCAAGGCCCCCGCAATCCCCCGAGGGTCCGCCTGAACAAACGTGAAAGGCTCACGCGCCTGACGAATAGTGTGAGCATCGCTTATGCTACGAGCCTCGGAAAGAGTGTGTATCGAGACCTTGGTCAAAAGCCGTGGTATGCGCGCCAGCGGTTGAAACAGCTCGACGCGCGCATCCTCGCGCATGGCGGGCAGACCGGTGCCGGCATCACGCGGCCGCGCGAGCGTCGGGCCGGCGAGCCGCCTTATAAGGACAAGGCCGATGCGATCGAGCGGCGGTGGCTGGCGATCCCGGCGGCGGAGGCGTGAGTGGGTCACGTCGGTTGGGTCGAGCGCAGGCGAAGCCCCAGCATGCGCTTGTGGCTGTTGGGTCTCCTGCTCAGCCCAACCGCGGCAACGCTTACCGTCAGTCACCGTGCCGAAGCCATCTCTCCATCGGCGTAGGCCGTCTTGACGTGCTGCCGGGAGGAGAGCGCCCGATCCTCGGCGGCGATCTTGGCGCGGATCACGACGATCCAGAGCACCGTGAAGATGAGGCTGATCGCGACGGCGCCGAACACCAATGGCAACAGGGCCGTTTCGGCAATGGTCACGGCATAGTTGGGGTGACGGATGAACGCATAGGGTCCGCGTCGCACGACGGGCGCGCCCGGCAGCGTGATGATCCTGTGTGTCCAGTACCGCCCGAGGCTCCCGATGACCCAATAGCGCACGGCCTGCAGCACGAGATAGCCCGCAAGGATGGGCCAGACGATCGGCGCATCCGGCGCTACCAGGAGTCCGATCGCCGCGATCCAGCCCAGATGGATTGCGGCGACCATCGGATAGAGTTCGCCACCTTCCTCATGCGCGCCTTCGGCCATCAGGCGGCGCGTGTTGCGCATGGAGTAGAGCTCCTCGAGCCCGCGCTGGGCGAGCACGAGGAGTGCTGCGATCTGGGGAGCGCCCAGCCAATCGAGCGCCATCAACCGAAGTCCAGAAGCGCGAGCGATACGGTGAAGCCAGGCCCGAATGCGGCCATGACATGCTGTCCCTTCGGCCGATCCCGCATGGTCTCCTCGAGCACGAACAACACGGTCGGCGAGCTCATGTTGCCGAAGTCGGAGAGCACCTGCCAGGAATGCCGGAAGGTCTCGCGGGGGACGTCGAGTGCGATCTCGGCCGCCTCGAGCACCTTGCGTCCGCCGGGATGCAGGACGATGCCGTCCAGATCGGATGCGTTGACGCCCGCGCGGGCCAGGAACTCATCGAGCGCGGGCTTGAACCGGTCGCGCGCGATCCGCGGGATTTCCGGGCTGATGACAACTCCGAACCCGTCATCCTCGATCGACCAGCCCATGACATGCTCGGTCTCGGGCCACATATGCTCGCCGGTTGCACGCAGCACGGGCCGGCCGCCGGCGGACTCGCCTGGCGCCAAGCTGCGCAGCAGGACTCCCGCCGCGCCGTCCCCGAAGAGCGCGGCGGAGATGAAGTTGGCCATGCGCCGGTCGGTGATCCGCCCGTTGATGGTGCAGAGCTCGACCGCAATGAACAGAACGTTGCTGCCGGGCCGCGCCCTTGCCAGACTTGCCGCCCGGGCGAGCCCCGTCACGCCGCCAGCGCATCCCAGGCCGAACAGCGGCAGCCGCTCGATATCGGATCTCATGCCCAGGCGATTGGCCAAGCCCGCGTCGAGGCTAGGCACGGCGATGCCGGTGGTGCAGGCGATCACCACTGCGTCGATCTCGCCGGCCGTCGTCCCGGTTTGCTGCAAGAGCTGCAGCGCCACATCCTCGACGAGGCGCGGCGCGACCACCGAGAACACCTCGTTGCGCTCGACCCAGCCATGCTGCTGCATGATCCAGTCGAGCGGCACGGCGGCATGCCGCTGCACGATGCCGGTGTTGGCGAAGAGTTGCCGGAAGCTGCCGAACTCGGGCGCAAGCTCGAGCGTGCGCTCCAGGAACGCATCCTGGGCAATCACATTGCCGGGAACCGCCGTTGCGATGCCGGCGAGAACGACATCGGGGCTGCCCGACCTTCGCTGGAACTCGCTCCTGCTGCTGTTTTCATGCTTGCTCCGCACTCGGGTGCGCACCAACGTTTCCGACATCTGCAAACTCCAATGTTAGAGCACTTGTCCTTCCCAGTGGATACCGGTTGGTCGAAGACAAGTGCTCAAAGCCAACAACCTAGAGCGCTGATCTCATTCCATCAGATCGAAGTGCGCTCTAGCGCGCTTTTGGGCGGCGAGGTAATCTGCGGCTCCAGCCGGCAACGCAACTGCGATATCGCTTGGAGCAACGATCGCCGTATTCGCGATCAGAACTACGGCTGTTGTATGAGTAGGGAACACCAAAATAGATGAAGCCCGGACGGATGTGCGTGGGGTAGTGACCGCGGGCGTAATAGTAGGGATAGTCGTAGTAGAGGTAGCTGGGCGCGATCGGTGGCGGCCGGACGGACGGGCCGCGGCGACGGTTCTTGATGTCAATCAAGACGGTTTCGGCACTTCTCCCGAGATTGGGCACAAGTCCAGAGGCCGGCGCGGCGGCCACTGGCAACGCCGCGCCACCAGCAAGAGCAAACGCCAGAAAGCAAACAACAAATATCGACTTCGATGGAGTCCCAATCCTCGCGGAACAGATTTTCATAACGCCCCTCTCCCTTTGTCACCCGCACCCGGCATTCGACGTCCCTCAGAACTTCCGGCGGACCTCGGCGCGAACTCCGAAATTGTCCTCTTCCACGCCTTGCGTGATCTGATAGGTCGCATCGGCGCGGAACAGCCAGGCCCGGTTGATGGGGACCTGATAGCGCAGGCCAAAGCCGATCTGCGTGTCGTTGGCGCCGAGACCGTCGTCCTCGAACGGCTCGACAAACGCCACTTCGAAAACCAACTGCTGATCGAGATCGAAGAGGTATTGCAGGCCGATGGCACCGCCGAACGCATTGGAGCCGGTGTCGTCGAGCTTGGGATAGCCCGTGAGTGCATCGGTTTCGAAGTTGATGCCGACGTTCTTCAGAATGCCTGCGCCGTTCCCGTCGACGAGTGGTTTTGGACTACCGAACCCGACGAAGAAGTTCGCGTAGGGCACCAATGTGCTCGGCAGGCCGGAGATCAGGCTGTTCTCGGAGATGATGGCAAAGCCGTCGCTGTTCTCGTCACCATCGGCGCTGAAGTTCGCGAATACACGGGTCGTGTTCGACAAGGTGTTGTAGTAGCGGCGGCTGTAGGCTGCGGTCAGATAATGTTCGAGAACATCGTCCTGCTCATCGAGGCCTTGAACCAGACCGTAGCCCGTTTCGATGTAACCATCGAAGGCGTCGATGAAGGCAGTCGCACCGAACAGATTGGCACTGTTGTTGTCGACCTGGCCATCTGCCCCGACGAGAGCCGCATTGTCCACATTGTCGAACGCACCAAAGAAAGTAACGTCGTAGTTGGCCAAGCCGAGCATCGCCGAGTTTTGCGCGGGAATAGTGAACGCGCCACCCAGGATCGCATCGTTTGCCCAGATGCCGTTCTGCAGGAACAGCGGAAAGAGGCCGGCTGTAAATGGCAAGTCGAAGGTCGCGTCGGTACCCGAGAACCCAGAGTAGATCGAACCGGCGTCACCCTCGAAGAACAGCGTCTGTGCGTCGCCGTCGAATTGGAAATCGAAATCGTCGAGACCGTCGCCGACGCCGAATTCATAACGGGTAAAGACGTTGTCCTCTTGGATCGGCGTGAAGAAGGCATGAATGCGCTCGGTGCCGGTGATCTTGAGGTCGACGTCGAGGTTCAGTCGCGTCGCGACCTGGGCGATATCCTTGCCGTTGTTCTGATTGTAGGCGATGGCGGTCCGCCAATCGCCATAGACGGCAAGTCCGGGCACGAGAGGGTTGAGTTCGCCAAACAGCGTGCTGCTCTCGTCGTAGATGCCGGAGGTGTATTGCTGGCGGCCGATCTCGAGCGGCGGGCGCGGTGGCTCGACCGCCATCTTGCCACCGTAGATGTTCACCTGTTCCTCGGTCTCGTAATACTCTTCGTACATGGGATCGGCCTTGAAGGCGCTGCTGCCCTTCTTGGACTTCTTGGCTTTCTTGCCCTTCTTCGGGGATGCGGCGCTGCTGGCGACCGCATCCGCGGACTCTTCCTCGGTAGCCTCGCCGTCGCCGGCATCCGCAGGCTCGTCACCGTACCCGTCGGACTCCGACTGGGCCTCTTCCTTCGGCTCAGGCGGCTCTGGCGCCGGATCAGAGACCTCGTCGTCGGAGCTGCTGCTCGCGGCAGCATCCGGGTTTACCCACACGTTGGCCGGCTCTTGATACTGCTCCCCGGACTGCGCCTCGTATTGCGGATCGGGAGCCTTCGATCTGGAGTAATCTTGCCCATGGTTCTTGACTGCGCTCTCGCCAGCGGCGGGCGGCGCGGTCGTGCCGAGCACGAGCACACTGGCGATGCCGACCAGTGCGGTGTTGAGGAGAGTCCTCCGGGCCCCGCACAGAGAATAGCCCTCTGTTTTCGAAGTCATATGTAAAGTCCCCCACGCAACGGCTTCGACTTGCAGCTCGATGCCGGGACCCGCACGCTGACACCCCCCAGCGGGACCCAAGTTCAAGAAATCAGTGTTCACGGCTAGTTGCGGCTAGCCCTTGACGTCGACCTCCACCTCGAACTCGTGGAAATCCATGATCCGCTCGTTCATGCTCTGCTCCATGGCTTTCGTGGCCCGCACGAAGCGCATGAAGTAGATCGGTTCGGCCCGGCTCCTGAGGCGGAAGGCGAGGCGATACTTGCCAGGCCTCGTGATCAGCTGCCCTGGCACTTGATACTTGGCCAGTTTCGAGCCGAGCGGCGGCAGTGAGCGATTCTCCATGCGCACCAGCGGCGGATGATTGAGAACCGAAGTCGGCACACCCGGCGGCCTCAGATGTGGCAGCGGGTCGACGTCGAAGTTGACGGGCAGGTACATTTCACGATCCGTGCCCTTGACGTTGGTGGTCAGGAATTTGGTCTGGAAGTGCATCAGCTGTTGGTCGGTCTCGATCTTGCCTGCAGCGACATCGAGGCTGTGCAGGTCGGCGATGTCGCCGTTGCTGTCGACGTATCCCGACTCCCAGATGTTCTTTCCATCGGGATCGACGAGTGCGACGTTCACCCAGAGCTGCGGTTGTGCACCAAGAGAGCCGGACGGCAGGTTGTGTCCCGAGTTGGTGTTCGTGATCTGGTAGGCGAAGTTGAGATCTTCTCCGACCGCCGGCGTGCCATCGATGACGGGACCGTCGACGTGGCTGGAGTTCTCCATGAGGTCCTTGCGGATCTCGTCACGCTCGTCGAGCTTGGCAATATTCTCATCGAGGATGGCGCGTGCCTCCTCCCGGTCGAGCGCGTCGGCCCAGCGCTTCGGGAACTTGACGTCGAGCTTGCCCGCCGCAACCTTGTCCTCGAACTCGACAGTGCCCCATCCGGCGCGCCAGTCGAACTGGAGCCAATCCTTGACGCTGATGGCTAAGGCCTTGGGATTGTGAGGGAAGATGCCAGGATGGGCGATCGAGTAGCCTGGTCCGATGAAGCGGTGGTTGGCGTGCCGGCGACCCGGGTTGATCTGCTTGCCGCCGACGATTGCCGACGGCGCCGTCGCATAGCCTTCGGGCTTACCGGGGACCTTGCCCATATGGCAGTCCTGACAGGTGATGCCGGCTTCACGTGCGGGGCTGTCGCGATACTGATCCCAGACGATCTCGAGCTTGATGCCGAGGTTCACGGCCACCTGGTGGCAGCTGACGCAGAACTCAGACTTCGTGATCTGGTCGTTGGTTATCATCCCCTCATGGATATCGTTGCCCCGACCGTTCGCGTCGGTCTTGACGGAGTAGGTGTCCTTGTCGGCCAGAACATCGTTGATCACGCTGGTCTCGCCGCTGCCGAAGACCGGCTCGTTGATCGTGCCTGGCTCGACCCGGCGCTCGCCGTTGACCTTGCCGTATTGCTCCTTGACCCGGTGACAGGTGATGCAGCTCACGCCCTCGCGGGATATCTGGCTGCGTTGCCAGAGCGGCGCGTCGCGCGCCTCGCCAAGCTGCGTGCCGACCTGCTGGTGGCAGCGGACACAGAAGGTGCCGACGGTGCCTTGGGTCAGCTCTTGGAATTTCTGCTCGAACTTGTGGAACATGGGCGAGATCGACGCGTAAGCGTGCTGCGAGGAGGACCACTCGTCATAGATCTGACGATGGCATTCGCCGCACTGCGCCGCGGTCGGATAGAGCGCGAGAGCATCATTGCCGACCGCTGGAATTGGCGCGGCCTCACCATCCGCAGCACTTGTCTCTGTGTTGAGTGCAGGCGCTTCTCCTTCGCCGTCCGTGTCGACGTCGGCAGACCAGCCATGCTCGTCGCCGATGATGTAGGACTTGTTCTGAGTGTCAGACCCCGCGGAATGGCCGCCCGCGTTGGACTGCTCGGCCCTCGCGGTGCTGATGGAACCCTGACTATTGAATGCCGCGTGTATTAGTGCGCCACCCATGGATATACAGGCAAGCAATAAAATACCGGTCACTCGCTTCATTGTTCTGCCCCCATCGCTCAAGTGAAAAAGAGCGGCGTGTCGACGGCGCAGCCCCACGCCGTTTCTCATTCCTTAACGCAGCATTAACGAGGCGGAAAAAGGCCATGATGTGGCGCAGACTATTGAAATAAATAAGATAACCAGCTTGTCGACATGTGACTCTATCGACGAATTCTTCTGCGGCTGGCAATGCATTATCCGCGATATCGGACTATGTGCGGCGAAGTGAACACAACAGCCGATTTCGGATCATCGCCGCTGTCGATGCTTGCCCGACGCGGGTTCCATGCGCCGGGGAAAAGCCAGTGCGCACGCTGCCATCCGATGCGTCTATTGGTTTTGCTCGCTAACAATCTTAGTGTTTTCCACATTCGCGTCGCCAATTGACGAAGCCATTAATCCGTCAATCTTTGTGGAGATTAGGAGATCAACGCGGAACAAAATTCCGAAGTGCGGCTCTGGAAGGGAACGAGGAGGATCGAGGCAACGAGCCGGAATTGAAGTCAATCATTCTTCTGTCGAGCGATGAGCGTGGACATCCCAGATCGAAGACGATTGACCATCTGAGCGTCCCGGAAAGCACGGCTGCAATGGGTCGCAAACGACAGCCGAAATGCAAGAAACCAAAAGAGTTCTCCGGGGGCAGATAATGTCACGACGTCACCACGTCACCATCAATGGAACGAGCTTTTCCGCGGAGCGCGGCGAACTGCTGCTGGACGCGGCTTTGAACAACGGAATCGTCCTTCCCTATGACTGCCGGTCCGGCCACTGCGGCACCTGCTGCGTGCGGCTGGTATCGGGCGAAGTGCATGGCGGCGAAAGCTCGGAGCCGGGAATCGTTCATGCCTGCCAGTGCCGGATCGTCGGGGATGTCGTGGTCGAGAAGGGCCAGGCGCCGGCTGTCCGCACTGTCGATGGGGTACTGAGCTCGCTCGTCCCGCTATCGTCCGAGGCCGTGGAAATCCGCATCAAGACGGATCAGGCACTGCACTATCATGCGGGGCAGTATGCGCAGGTGCAGTTCGGCGGCTACCCGAGCCGCCCCTTCAGCATCACGCATCCCCTGCGCGGGACCCCGGGCAGCCGGACGCTCTCATTCCACGTCCGGCGCATGCAGGGCGGGCGCGTCAGTTCTTCGCTCGGCAAGCGCATCAAGCCAGGCCATCGTGTGAAGCTCGCCGGACCCTTTGGATCGGCGTACTTCCGGCCCGGCCACAATGGCCGCCTCATCCTGGTCGCCACCAACACGGGCTTCGCGCCGATCTGGTCGATCGCCATCGCAGCACTTCGCGAGAACCCGCAGCGCCCCATGGTGGTTATTGCCGGCGGCCGCAGCATCGAGTCGCTTTACATGAGCCCGGCCCTCATGCAGCTCACCCGCTTCCCCAATGTCCATGTCGTGCCCGTTTGCAGCGCGCCTCAGAACGTGACCGACGCCGTGAGGCTCGGCCGGCCGACCGACTTTCTACCACGGCTGCATCCGAGCGATGTGCTCTATGCCTGCGGTGCGCCGCCCATGGTCGACTCTGTCAAGGCGATTGCCGCGCAAGCCGGCGTGGTTTGCTACGCGGATCCGTTCCTGCCGGCCAAGAGCGATACGTCAGAAGAAGGCGTTCTCAGTCGCGCGATGGGATGGCTCTCCGTGCCCGCGAGCCGGCAACCGGCCCAGCGCGAGCCGAGCCGATCCCACCAGAACCATCGCAAGCAGCCGGTGCCGGCAAACCGAACGGATGAAGCAGGGGTGAGAAGTCATTATCTCTTTCACAACGTATAAACCGCGGTCGTGCGGGCTAGGGGGAAGGGTCTCCCTCCTGTCTTCGATATTCTGTCTCTGCGGCGTGCTGGCGATGTTCGGCTTGGTCGCGGAGGGTTGTGCTGCGCCCGATCCGGCCGAGACGGTCGGTCCCAATGCCTGTGCCGAATGTCACAAGCAGGAGGTCGAGGCCTGGAAGGGCTCGCATCACTTCAAGACCTTCCGGGAGATGCCGCGCAACAAGCGGGGAAAGAGGATCGCAGACAGACTTGGCATCCGGCGTGTGAAGTCGGAGGGCCTGTGCCTGACCTGCCATTTCACGGTGCAACAGAAAGGCAGCGACAGCGAGCCGATTGCCGGCATCTCCTGCGAATCCTGCCACAGCGCCGGGAAGGACTGGATCAAGGTCCACAGCAGCTACAGCGGCAAGAAGGCCGAGACCGAGTCCAAGGCCGAGGCGAAGGCGCGCTGGAAGCTCGCCGAGTCCAAGGGGATGATCAGGCCCGGCTCGCTCTACCGGCTGGCGAAGAATTGCTTCAGCTGTCACGTCGTGCCGCAAGAGAGGCTCGTCAACGTTGGCGGTCATCGTTCCGGCAGTGCCTTCGATCTGGTGGCCTGGTCGCAGGGCGAGGTACGTCACAACACCTGGCACTCCAAGGGCAAGGACAACGTGGCGGCCAACGCCGCCCGTAAGCGGATGCTCTATCTCATCGGCATCGGTGTGGAGCTCGAGACAGCCTTGCGGGCGGTCGGCAAGGCGTCGGCGAGAAAGGTCTACGCCTTCGAGATGGCGCTGCGCGCCGACCGTGCCCGCAAGAAGCTCGCGGCAGCGGCCAAAGCGGCACCCGATGTGCCGGAGATCGCAAAGCTGGTCGAGCTCGGGAACTCGGCCGGGCTGAAGCTGAAGAACGAAGGTGAGCTGACAGAAGCTGCCAACAGCATTGCCAAGCTGCTCGAGAGCATCTCGGCAAAGTACAACGGCAGCACGATGGCCGGGCTCGATAGCCTTATTCCCGGACCAGACAAGTTCAAAGGCAAGGCAAGGAAGCCCAGCGCAACCAACTGACGTTTACAGCCGCAAGTGGGCTCGGGGGCGAGTGCCACCACGACAGGCAATTTTGGGGGACGATCATGCGATCGGCGGCGCAAACCGCGTTTGTCGGCACGACGGGCAATCGCGGTCCCGGCTTGGTTCGGCGTCTCATCGGGCGGACCGTTCCGATTCTGCTGATCGCAACGGTTGCCGGCGGTCTTCTCTGGCTCGTCTGGATCTATGGCAGCGGGCTGCGCGACCCGCGCTATCTCGACGGCTGGGTGCTGGCGGGCGCCATGGGTTTCCAACTCGGGTTCCACGTCGCCATGGCGACGGGTCGCCTCGCGCCGAAATCCGCCATGCGCTGGAAGCGGCTGCACATCTATGTCGGCTACCTGTTGATCGCAGCCTTCGTATCACACTCGGATTTCGCCCTGCCGGACACCGGATTCGAATGGGCACTGTGGTCGGGTTTCGTGGCCGTGACCCTCAGCGGTGTATGGGGCACCTATCTCGCCTGGTTCATCAAGGCCCGGCGGCGAAACGACGAGGAGGTTTCCGACGACCGTCTTCCAAGCCTCCGTGCCGAGCTCTCGCACGAAGTTGAGGCGGTCGTTGCAAGAATTAATCCGAACGCGCCGCAGCTCGCTTTGCCCGGCCTGCCCCACGACGCCTGGATCGCGGATCTCTATGCAACGCGCCTCAAGGACTTCTTCGAGGGCCCACGCAACGCAAGTGCCCACGTCTTCGGCTCGCAGCGCCCTCTCGGACGTCTGATCGACGAGATCGACAGCCTAACCGCCTATGTCGACCAGCACGGTCGCGAGAAGCTTGCTGACATAAAGAGCCTGCTGATCGAGAAGGACCGGCTCGATTTCTTGAGTGTCTATCTCTGGCTCAACAGAGTCTGGCTGCTCGTGCATGTCCCCGTCACCTATGCGCTGATCGTGCTTTCAGTGGCGCACATCCTGGTCGTCTACGCCTTCTCATCGGGGGCCTGGTGATGCGGCGCCCCGACGAGCTCAGTGTCGGCCAGCCACGCCCGCCCGAAAGGCGAATGTCGCCAAGCGCCTGGCGCAACCTCATCGCGACACTGCTTGCGGTCGTCATCGCCGCCTGCCTCGGCTCGACCTCTTTTTTTTCCAAGGGCACGCAGTTTCTAATGCCCGGGCCATTGGCCAGTGCCCATGGCGCGATCGAGAAGTGCAGCGCCTGCCACACCAAGAGCGGCAGCGGGAAGTTGACCTGGACACACGGTCTCATCGCCGGCGATCCGTTCGCCGACAGTCAGGCGTGCCTCGCCTGTCACCAAATGTCCCAAACCGCCTTCAACGCACACAGCGCCTCAAAGGAGGTTCTGAGAGAGAGCACGAAGCGGTTGACGAAAGTCGCCAGAAAGATCTCCGCACCACAGTCGGCACGCCTGCAGAACGCTGCATTTCCGGCGGCGGCCGTTCTTGAACGCGAACTCTACTGCGCGACCTGCCACCAGGAGCATCAGGGCGTTGGATTCAACCTGAGCAAGATCTCAAACGAGCAATGCCGTTCCTGTCACGTCGTGCAGTTCGACAGTTTCGACGGCAATCACCCGAAGTTCGAGAACTTTCCGTTTCAGCGGCGCTCGCGGATCATCTTCGACCACGCTGGTCATTTCGACAAGCACTACCCGGAGGTGACGAAGAAGGATGCGACCAGACGCATTCCCGATACCTGCGCCAGTTGCCACACCAGCACCGAGGACCGGCGCATCATGGCCGTGGTGCCGTTCGATCAGACCTGCACCAGCTGTCATCTCGACCAGATTCTCGGCAAGGAGCGGGCGAGCGGCCCCAAGGGTATTGCCTTTCTGTCTCTCCCCGGCCTCGACCTCGAGACGCTGAAGGCGAAGAAAGCGCGCGTCGGCGAGTGGCCAGAAGCCTCCGAAGCCCCACTTACCCCGTTCATGAAGGTGATGCTCAGCGGCAGCGAGCGCGGACGCGGCCTGCTCAAGACCGTGGACAAGCTCAATCTCCAGGATCTGGCCAAGGCGAGCGACGGCGAGATCAAGGCGGTGACGGACCTGGCCTGGGAGATCAAGGGGCTCTACCACGCGCTGATCACGGACAACGCGGCGGATGTGCTCGGCAAGCTCGATATCGGCGGGGGCACGAAACTCAGTGCGTCGCAGATTACCGATCTGACCGCTAGCATCCCGCGCGATGTGATCGTCAGCGCGCAGCAGCAGTGGCTCCCCAATCTGGCGGCCGAGATGGCAAACCCCGGGCAGCCGGCTCCGCCAAAGCAGGACGAGCCGGAGGCCCCTGCATCCGAAGCCGAACAGGCCAATGTGGAGCCAGCCGCGGAGGCGGCGGGTTCGCAAGACCCGGACACGAGCGCAGACCCCGAGGAAAGCCCTGACGACGCGGGGTCATCCGAGGAGCCCTCCTTGTCCGATGAACCAGAGACAGCACTTGGTCTCAATGGCGAGGCCGACGGCCGTGCGCCAGACAACACGCTCGATCCGCCGCCCTGTTCTCTGAGCATTCTCGGGCAGTGTCTGGTGGTCGAGGAACAGAAGAACAGCGCTGAAGCAACGGTCGCTGATTTGCCGGCCGCGGCGCCCAACACCGCAGACATCGCGAAGGCTGCCGAGCCTATCGTGCTTGCCGCCAACACCGACGCGCAGCCCTCGGCAGGTGGCGGTAGCAAAAAGGACGAGCTGCTGTTTCCAACGGAAGACGAGCTTCGCGAGATCAACGAGCACCACAAGGGCGCGGGACAAACGGCGAGGCCAAAAGGCGCGGCCGGGGAGTCCGAAAGCGCGAGCGCCGGCGAGGATGCGGGTGCTGAGCCTCAGGCAGGGGTCGAAGATGCGTCGGGCATCGAAAGCGACGTCGATCCGGAGAGCTGGGCCGACTATGGCGGCTGGTACCGGCAGGACTACGCGATCTACTACCGGCCCGTCGGCCACAAGGACAAGTTCATGTACTCCTGGCTCGTGTTGACCGGTCCCCGGGCAGCGAAGGCCAGTGCAAGCCCAGCGGCAGCCGTCTTCGATTACTTGACGAACAAGGATGCCCAGGGGTCGTGCACGAAATGCCATAGCGTCGACGAGATCGGAGACAAGTCGCGGCTGGTCAACTTTGCGCCTCTCAAGGCCAAAACCAAGCAAGGCCGCTTCACGAACTTCGTTCACGAACCGCATTTGAGCATTCAGGACAATCGCGGCTGCTTGACCTGCCATGCGATTGCACAGGGTCAGCCCGGGCAATCCAGCGCCGAGAGTGCTGCGGCCAAAGACGCCGAATCCACGGAGGCCGCAGCGGCAAGCCCGAAAGCCGAGACCGCGGGCGGCGCCTACCTGAAAAGCTACGAGCAAGGCAGTCCGCAAGACTTCATCGCAGGATTCACGGGGGTGAAGAAGGATCTTTGCCAGACCTGCCACACCGCCAGTATGGCGCGTCAGGATTGCCTGCTGTGCCACGAATATCATGTGAATGACGTGATCACGCCGATCATGAACACCAAGCTTTCATCGGAATAGCCAAGCCGCCCGTCAAACACGTTCGGAAGGGATGGACATGACATTGCTTCACGTATCGATCGCCGTTGGAACGGCCGCCGCATTGCTGGCAGTCCTTCTCCTGTTGCTGCGCACGGAAATTCGAGGCCGCCGGCTGGCCCTGGCCCTCACGCGGAAGTGGGTTGCAACGGACAGCCGCACATCGGCTCTGCTCGTGGCTCTGCTTGCCGCAATCGCCGTGTATGCGTTTGCCTTCGTTCCCACCGGCGGGCCGCACGATGCTCAGAGCACCTCGATCCCTGCACCAGCGGAGAGCGCGAACAACGTGCCGGCCATCGGCTCAGACGAAGACCCCGAGCTGGCGGCGCTGCGGGCCTATGCGGAGAAAGCCGGCTCCGGGCCACAGCTCGCAGCCGAAACCACGCCTGCCCCTGGCCCAGCGGAGTTGGCGGACGTCACTACGATGATTGCAAAGCTCGTCGCACGCCTCGAGAAACAACCGGACGATCTGAAGGGCTGGAAAATGCTTGGCTGGTCGTACATGAGCACGGGCAGGCTGGAGGAGGCGACAGAGGCCTATGAGGCCGCCCTCAAGCTTTCTCCCGGCGACAACGAGGTCAACGAAGCGCTCGAAGCGGTGAAGTCTGCGCAGGCCGCACCGGCGACAACCTCATCGACCAGCCCGCCCATTCCTGCAGCCTCGTCACCTCTGGAAGAGATGACCGCAGCTGCAGGGCAATCCGGCGACCAGTCGAAAGAGATGATCCGCGACATGGTCGACCAGCTCGACAAGCGGCTTAAGACCACGCCGAAGGACGAGAATGGATGGGTGCTGCTCATGCGCTCGCGCATGATCCTCGGCGAGTTGGATGCCGCGAGTGCCGCGCTGACGCGAGCCCGCGAGGCGTTCGACGGCGACGACGGCGCAAATGCCAGGCTGACCGCTGCGGCACGCGTTCTCGGAATTGAGGAGAATTAGAGCACTTGTCCTTCCAAGTGGATACCGGTTGGTCAAAAGAAAGTGCTCAAAACCAATGACCTAGAGCGCCGATCTGATTCCGTCAGATCGAAAAGCGCTCTAGGCATCGCCCAGACGACGAGCGTCGCGCGGGTGATCTGCGGGTCGCCCTTTTGCTACCCCTCGAACGGATCGCGCACCAAAATCGTATCCTCACGCTCGGGGCTGGTCGACAGCAGTGCGACCGGGGCCTCGATCAGCTCCTCGATGCGTTTGACGTACTTGATGCATTGGGCGGGAAGATCGGCCCAGCTGCGAGCGCCGCGCGTCGTTTCGGGCCAGCCGGGCATGGTCTCGTAGATCGGCTTGACGCGGGCTTGAGCGAACTGGCCGGCCGGCAGATGCTCGATCTCGCGGCCGTCGAGCTCGTAGCGCACGCACACCTTCAACTCCTCGAAGCCGTCGAGCACGTCGAGCTTGGTGAGTGCGATGCCGGTGATGCCGGCGACCTTGATGGTCTGGCGGACGAGGCAGGCGTCGAACCAGCCGCAGCGGCGCTTGCGGCCGGTCACGGTGCCGAACTCATGGCCCTTCTGGCCGATGAGCTCGCCCGTCGCGTCGAGAAGCTCGGTCGGAAACGGCCCGGCGCCGACGCGCGTCGTATAGGCCTTGGTGATGCCGAGCACATAGTGCAGCGCGCTGGGGCCGATGCCGGAGCCGGTCGCGGCCTGCGCGGCAATCGTGTTGGAGGAGGTGACGAAGGGATAGGTGCCGTGGTCGTTGTCGAGGAGAGCCCCTTGCGCGCCCTCGAAGAGAATGCGATCGCCAGCCTTGCGCTTGGCGTCGAGCAGCGCCCAGACGGTGTCGACATAGGGCAGCACGGCGTCACGGATACCCTTGAGAGCGCCAAGCAGCTCGGTGGGGTCGACCTCGGCGACGCCAAGGCCGCGCCGGAGCGCGTTGTGATGGGCGAGCAGCCGATCGATCTTGGCCGGCAGCGTGTCGAGATTGGCGAGGTCCTGCGCCCGGATGGCGCGGCGGCCAACCTTGTCCTCGTAGGCAGGTCCAATGCCGCGCTTGGTGGTGCCGATCGATTGGGCGCCGGCCGCTTCCTCGCGGAGGCGATCGAGCTCGCCGTGCAGCGGCAGGATCAGCGTCGCGTTCTCGGCGATGCGCAGGTTTTCGCGGCTGATGGCGACGCCCATGGCGGTCAGCGTTTCGATCTCTTTCTTCAACGCCCAGGGATCAACGACCACGCCATTGCCGATGATCGAGAGCTTGCCCGGCCTGACGATGCCCGAAGGCAGCAGCGAGAGCTTGTAGGTCTGGTTGCCGATGACGAGGGTGTGGCCGGCGTTGTGGCCGCCCTGGAAGCGCACGACGCAATCGGCGCGTTCGGAGAGCCAGTCGACGATCTTGCCCTTGCCTTCATCGCCCCATTGCGCGCCGACGACCACGACGTTGGCCATGACTTGTGTTCCTTCTCGCGCCGAGGAGCCGGCACACGAACGGCCCCGCGGACCAGCGCACGTTCCGGCGAAAGCCTGTCCCGGCGAAGGCCGGGATGGAAACCGGTTCGCCGAAAGAACGTGCGCCAAGCCAAATCAAGGGGGCCGTGAGTGTCTATAGCGGGCCGGAAGCGGAGGGGGAAGCGGAGCAGTGCCGCACATGTTGTGGGGGGCACCAAAGGCGGCTCGGATCGGTTATGGTGATGGAGCAACCAATTGCTGGAGCCACCCATGCTCGTCATCGACCGTGAGACCGTTCATGCCATCGCCGACTACGGCGCCCTCGTCGCCGCGCTCACCGGCATGTACCAGACCGGCGTCGATGTGCTGGAGCGCTCGATGCTCTCCCAGCCGACGCCCTCGGGCGCGGAAGCCGACTGTCTCATCCAGTCGGCCTGGATGCGCGACAAGGCCTTCGGGATGAAGATCGCCAATGTTTTTCCGGACAATCTGGCGAAGGGCATTCCCTCAATCGTCGGACTCTACGTTTTGTTCGACGGCACGACCGGCGAGCCGTTGGCCACCATCGACGGTGTCGCCGAGACATTTTTCAAGACGGCGAGCAACTCGGCGGTGGCGAGCAACCTGCTGGCCCGCAAGGACGCCCGCGTGCTCGCCATGTTCGGCGCGGGCAAGCTCGCGCCGCATCTCGTCAAGGCGCATGCGGCAGTGAGACCCATCGAGCGGGTGTTGGTCTGGAACCGGACGCAGGGGAACGCGGAGAAGCTCGCGGCGGAGCTGACGGCAGCGGGCTTCCGCGCCTCGGCCGTAGCGGATCCCGCGGAGGCGGCTGCCGAAGCCGACATCGTGAGTGCCGCGACTTTCGCGAACCTGCCGATCGTCAAAGGGGTGTGGCTCAAGCCCGGCGTCCATGTCGATCTCGTCGGCGGCTACGCGCCGCAGTTCCGCGAGGCGGATGGCGAGGCGGTGAGACGCTCGGGCCGGCTCTATGTGGATTCACGGCAATCGACCGTCGGCGTCTGCGGCGACGTCATCGGGCCGATTTCGGAAGGTGCGCTCAAGGAAGCGAATGTGATCGACCTGTTCGAGCTGGCGCAGGGCAAGGCGACAGGTCGGCGCGACGACGACGACATCACCGTGTTCAAATCCGGCGGCGGCGGGCACGAGGACCTGGCAGCGGGGCTCGCGCTGTACGAGGCGGCGCGGGCACGAAAGGCTTGATGGCGATCGCAGGTCACTCAGGCGAGTGCCGTCGCTGTGATCCACCAGCCGGGAGCTGTCGTCCGGAGTTGTGCTGCGGCAGATTCCGCGTCCTGCGGCCCATCGAACAGCCCGAAACACGTTGGTCCGCTGCCGGACATCCGGGCGAGGCGGCAGCCGGGGAGCGCGTTCACTGCGGCGAGCATCTCGCCGATGACGGGTAGCAGCATGCGAGCGGGTGCTTCGAGATCGTTCGGGCGATCGGCGATGACGTGGATCAGATCGTCGAGGCTCGCAATCGCCTCGGGCCAGTCGAGCGGTTTGGCTTCCACGGGCACGGGTGGCGACGCGAGCGCCCTGAAAACCTCTGCCGTCGCAAGCGGCACCCCCGGATTGACCAGCAGGGCATGAACCGGTTCGAAGATCCGCAGTGGCATCACCTCCTCGCCGATGCCGCGCATAACAAGCGACTGCGAGATGAGGCAGGCCGGCACATCGGCGCCGAGGCGAGATGCGGAGGCAACCAGTCGCGCTAAGGAGAGGGCGCCTGGATGCCTGCGAAGAATGACCCGGATCGCGGCGGCGGCATCCGCCGAGCCGCCCCCGATGCCGGCGGCGACGGGAAGGTGTTTCTCCAGATGCAGATGGCCGAAGGAAAGCTCCGGCGCGGCCTCGCGGGCGAGCGCCAGCACGCGCGCCACGAGATTGTCGCCCTCGACAGCGCGCGCCGTTGGCCCCGACATGGAAAACCCATCCGCCCGATCGGCATCGAGCGTAACCCGATCCGCCACATTGGCGAAGACGACGAGACTTTCGAGCGCGTGGTATCCGTCGGCACGGCGCCCGAGCACCCGCAGCGTCAGATTGACTTTGGCCCGCGCCGTCTCGGCGATGACCGGCATGGCTGCGGTTGGCCTACTGTACCGGCTGGGTCGTAGACGCGCCTTCGGCTGTTGCGCCCTTGACGTCCTCGAGGCCCTTCTCGAGCTTCTTGGCAATGCGCGCCTGATCCTCGGGCTCGGGCTTCAGCGTCAGCGATTGCGACCATTGGAACTTGGCCTCGTTGCGCCGGCCGACCTGCCAATAGGCATCGCCCAGATGGTCGTTGATGATAGGGTCGTTCGGCTCGAGCTCGACGGCCCGCTCGAGCTGGCGGGCGGCCTCCGCGAACTCGCCTTGCCGGTAGTGCGCCCAGCCGAGGCTGTCGACGTAGAAGCCGTCGTCGGGCTTGAGCTTCACCGCCTTGCGGATGAAGTCCATCGCCTTGGCGAGGTTCTTGCCCTGGTCGACCCAGGAGTAGCCGAGATAATTCAGCAGCGAGGGCTGCTCGGGATCGAGCTCCATGGCTTTCAGGAAATCGAGCTCGGCCTTGTCCCACAGTTTCAGCCGCTCAAAGCAGATGGCGCGCTGGAAATACTGGTTCCAATCCTCCTTGCCCGGATTGGGCACGAGATCGATGGCGGCCGTATAGTTCTTCGCCGCCTCCTCGTAGAGCTTGCGGTTGGAGAGGATGCTGCCGAGCGCGGTGTTGATGCGCAGCTGCCAGATGCGGGCGGGCACCTTGGCGCGAACGGCTGAGAGATCGGCGATGCGCTTCGCCATGGCCTGTTTGGTCTGCGGGCCGATGCGCCCGGTCGTCTCGAGCCCCGCGGCCTTTTGGAAGGCCTTGACGGCATCGACCGTCGCCTTGCCGTAGATGCCATCGGTCGAGCCGGGGTCGTGGCCGATGGCCGCCAGAATGCGCTGCAGTTCGCTCACCTGCTCGCCGCGGGCGCCAGAGCCGACCCTGCCGATCTTGTCCAGGCGCGCCGCATCGGGAAGCGGGTCTTCGATCTCGGTGTCGGCGACAATGGCGAGGCGCTTGGGCTCGAGGAGATCGGTCAGAGTCTTCTTGGCTTCGTCCACCCGCTCGAGCTGGTTGAGATTATAGGCCTTGCGGATGGCCGAGGAGAAACCGAGCGCCGTATCGGCCGGGATGCGATCGAGCGTCTCGATCGCCATGTCGGAGCGCCCAATCTGCTCCTGGACGCCGGAGAGCGCGATCAAGGTCAGCGGTGATTTGGGCCGGAGATAGAGCGCGAGCTGGAGGAAGATGACGCCGGTGTCGTGGGCGTTCTCGCTCGCGAGCTGCACGCCGATGCCATAGAAGACCTCGGCCAAACCTTCGTCGATCGAGCCGATGACCGGTGTCTGCTTCTCGCCGCGCCGGAGTGCGGCCAGGAGTTCCTGGATCATCGCATGGGGCTGGTCGTCGCCGGCGAGGTGATCCTTGACGATCTGCTGGGCCTTGGCGTTGTCGCCGCGGCTGCTCTCGAAGCGCGCATAGGCGAGTGCCACGCTGACGACGCGCGGCTCGGTCTGGAAGAGGTCCTGGTAGGCGGCACGCGCGAGCTTGTCGTCGCCGAGGAAGTCGCCGATGAGCGCTTCGTGATAGGTGCGGTAGTAGCGGGCCCAGTCGGCGCTCTTGAGCGCCTCTAGCTTGAGCGCCGCGCCCGGAAGGTCTTTCTCCGCCGCTTTCACCCAGGCGCGCGACAGCGCCCCGGTCAGCTCGGCGATGGAGCCCGCACTCGCCAGCTCGAAATGCTTGTCGGCCTCGGCGAAGTTGCCGGCCTTGAAGGCTTTGACGCCGAGGAAGATTCGCGCCCAGCGGTCGCCCGTCTCGACCTTGACGACGCGGTCGGCGAGATCGGAGGCGCTGTCCCAGGCGCCGAGCTCGGCTTCCGCGAGGAAGGCCTGGCGGAGCAGCAGCGGATCGTCGGGCTGTTGTTTCAGCGCGTCGCGATAGTAGGTGGCGGCGGCGGCCGGATCGCGCTCGTCCTGGGCGATGCGGCCGGCGAGGTAGCTGCCGAGCAGCGAGCCGACAGGCTCGATCTTGACGTCCGCAGGCGCCTGCTCGGCTGCGGCCATGCCGCTCAGACCAATCCCGGCAGCCAGAATGAGCGCGGCGGCGAAACGCTGCGGTTTGCAGCGGGCAGGAGTCCGAGCCATGGGCGATTCGGCCTTTCTCGTTCGTAATCGGAAAATCATGACCGCTTTCGGGGCGACCCGCAAGCATCAGGCAGCCATGCCGCAGCTTATCCCAAGGCCGGCCCAGGAACTGGGCGCAATCGGGGCCGGAATCTGGCTTTGGCTAGGCTTGGAGCACGTTCTTTCGGCGAACCGGCTCCCACTTCGCCGGAACGTGTCAAGTTTTGGCTTGGCGCCCGTTCTACGGCGAACCGGTTCCCACTTCGCCGGAACGTGCCGAGTCTTGGCTTGGCGCCCGTTCTACGGCGAACCGGTTCCCACTTCGCCGGAACGTGCTCTAAGCCACCTTCAATGCGGCCTTTCGCTTGGCTCGGCGCTTCTGATTGTGCTTGCCGTGCTTGGTGTTGCGCTTCTCCCGCTTTATGCGGGCCTTCTCCGAAAGGCGCTTCATGGGAGTATCTCCGTTTGATTTGAGCGAGTTCTAGTCGGACTGCCTTGCCGAGGGAAGGGGGGCGTCACGCGGGCGCGGCATTGCGGCAGCCGGCCGCGGCTAGTTTTGCTCATTGTCCGGCCTCGGCTTCGAAATCAACTCTGACAGCGTCGAGATCGCGGTCGCCACCAGCGCCAGATGGCTGCCGATCGATTCCATGCGGGCCGCACGGGCGTTGTGAACCGCCGACCGAGATAGGTCGCGTTCCAAACCCTGGCTCTGGAAAGCAATCGCATCACCCTAACGCATTGCCACCCAATTTCAATTCATATACTTAGCACGCATCAATTTTTTTGCTTGCGAGCTCAGGTTCATGCGCATCACTTCTTTCAGCGATTATGCCCTCAGACTGTTGATGTACGCGGCGGTGAAGCACCCCGCGCACGTGAAGATCGCCGACGTGGCGACGGCCTATGGCATCTCGAAAAACCACCTCATGAAAGTCACTCATGAGCTAGCCCTGGCCGGTTATCTGGAGACGGTGCGAGGCCGCAACGGCGGCTTGCGGCTGGCACGGCCGGCGAGCGAAATCAATGTTGGCCAATTGCTGCGCCTCACGGAAACCGGTTCGGCGCTGGTCGAGTGTTTCAATCCCGCCAGCAACACCTGCGTGCTCACACCCGCCTGCCAGCTCAGGTTCCTGCTTCGTGATGCGCAGGAAGCCTTTTTTTCGAGATTGGAAGAGGCGACCCTCGCCGATCTCGTGGGCAGACCTCGCGAGCTTTCGGCGCTTTTCGTCGTCAGCGCCGCCTGAGGCTCACATAACCGTGGTCCGATTAAGAAGATGGACTTGAAATGCATCTTAAACGGGATATAAGATGCATCTCCGTTACATCAATAGGAGGTGCCGAATGACTTCCCTGATCAATCAGATCATCACTCCCGCGATTTCCCGGCGCAATCTTCTGGTGGCGACCGCGGCCGCGACGATTGTCGCGGCCGGCACGACCCCCGAAGTGGCCGAAGCCGCCACGCCTGTCGATCTGTCGACATTGCCACGGGTGAAGCAGGAGATGGTGGCCCCGCCATTCCTGCCCGAGCACTCGCTAATCGCCGAAGGCGGCCCGAAGATCGTCGAGGTGACATTCACCGTTGAAGAAAAGAAAATGGTGATCGACGGGGACGGCACGGAGATCTGGGCTCTGACCTTCAACGGCACTGTCCCCGGACCGATGATCGTGGTCCATGAGGGTGATTATGTGGAGCTCACTCTCAAGAATCCTAAAACCAACCTCATGGAGCACAACATCGACTTCCACGCTTCGACCGGGGCGCTGGGCGGCGGGGCGCTCACCAAGGTTCTGCCTGGCGAGCAGGTCGTTTTGCGCTGGAAAGCCGTCAAATCCGGTGTGTTCGTTTATCACTGCGCGCCAGGCGATGTCATGATTCCCTATCACGTCTTGCATGGCATGAACGGCGCGGTCATGGTGCTCCCGCGCGGCGGGCTGACCGACGGCAAGGGAAATCCGCTCAAGTACGATCGCGCCTACTATGTCGGCGAGCAGGACTACTACATTCCGCGCAACCCGGACGGAACCTTCAAGAAATACGAGGCTGTCGGCGAGGATCTGACGGACTGCCTGGAAGTGATGCGAACGCTCACGCCAACGCATGTCGTCTTCAACGGAGCTGCTGGCGCGCTGACCGGCGACAATGCGCTGAAAGCCAAAGTCGGCGAGTCCGTGCTTTTCATCCACGGACAAAGCAATCGGGATTCGCGCCCCCATCTGATTGGCGGGCACGGCGACTATGTGTGGGATACGGGCTCCTTCGCCGATGCTCCCGCGACCAATCTTGAAACCTGGTTCATCCGCGGCGGGTCCGCCGGTGCCATGCACTATACCTTCCGCCAGCCGGGAATTTACGTCTATCTCAGCCACAACTTGATCGAGGCGGTCATGCTCGGCGCCGCCGCCCATGTGGTGGTCGAAGGCGACTGGGATGATGATCTCATGTCGCAATTGGGGAAACCCGGTCCCATTCCGGCCTAGAGCGTTGTTTTTGTCGCATTTTCTTTCGACGAACCGGTTTCCACTTCGTCGGAAAATGCTCTAGCGGATGGCGCGATGTTTCGGGCCGGCATAGTCGTTTGCCTCGCGGTGCTTGTCCTGGGTACGTCCATTGGCGTCGGCACGAGAACGGTGCCGACGCAGTTGGCCTTGGTACCGCTGGCAAACGGAACCACAATTCTGGTCTCGCGGCATGAGGTAACGGTTGCCGATTGGCGCGTTTGCTTTGAGAACGGCGGATGCTCGCATCTGCCGGTCGTGCCATCAGCTCCCCCTGACATGCCCGTGACTGGCCTCAATTGGTTTGATGTCGGCGAATACATCGCCTGGGTCAAACGCGCGAGCGGAGCTGATCTGCGCCTGCCGACGATCGAGGAGTGGCGCGTCATCGCCAGGTCGCTCCCCCATAAACCTGAGACATTACTCTTCACGGACCCGCGTCTCGCCTGGGCGGCGACCTATGGGCAAGACATTCCCCCACCGGGGCCGCCGCGCAAATCGGGCTCGTTCACCACAACCGCCGAAGGCGTCGCCGATCTCGACGGCAATGTCTGGGAATGGACATCGAGTTGCGCAGCTCCCGGCTTCACCGGCAGCGATGCCGATCGCTGTCCGGCCTATGTCGCCGCCGGCGCCCATGAGGCGACGGTTCCCGTCTTCATCCGCGACCCCTCAGCCGGCGGCTGCACCACGGGAACGCCACCAAGCCATCTCGGCTTCAGACTGGTGTCGGACGGTTGATTTGCGGCAACGCTTTCACAATTGATTTTCGGCTGGCTCGGGCTGAAGTGAGCCTCGTTCGTCAGCAACAGCATTTCGCGGGCGTAGCGGCAGCCGGTTCGGCACGGAGCTCGCATTCGGCGTCACTCAGCCAGCGGATGAGCGGGATATCGAGGAGCGCCGATCCGGCGGGCCGCTCGACCCCTGTGGGAGACCCGAGCGGGAGCCTGTAGTGTGATGGTGGAGGATCGTTGCCGGAAGCAGGCCACACGCAGATGGGGTGTTGTACTCGCGCGCCCCTACATCCCCGGATAAACCGGCCCGCCGCCGCCTTCCGGTACCGTCCAGTTGATGTTCTGGTTGGGGTCCTTGATATCGCAGGTCTTGCAGTGGACGCAGTTCTGGAAGTTGATCTGGAACTTCTTAGCCCCTTCCCCGTCGTCGACCCACTCGTAGACGCCGGCCGGGCAGTAGCGGTTGGAGGGCCCGGCGAATGCCCCGAGCTCTGAAGCCTTCTGCAGCCCGAGGTCGGCGACCTTCAGATGTGCGGGCTGGCCTTCCTCGTGGTTGGTGGCTGAGAATGCCACATTCGTCAGCCGGTCGAAGGTCAAGACGCCATCGGCCTTGGGGTAGGCGATCGGCTGATACCCGGACGCCGGTTTCAGCGTCTGATAGTCGGCCTTGCCGTGCTTCAGGGTGTAGCCGAGACCGATGCCCGGAATGATCGTATTGAGCCACATGTCGAGGCCGCCCAAGGCGACGCCCACGGCCGTTCCGAAGCGCGACCAGAGCGGCTTGACGTTGCGCACGCGTTTCAAATCGCGGGCGATGTCGCTCTTCCAGAGTCGCGACTGATAGGCGTCGAGCGTATCGTGCGCACGGCCCTCGCCCAGCGCCTCGAAGGCCGCTTCGGCGGCGAGCATGCCGGAGAGGATCGCGTTGTGCGAACCCTTGATCCTCGGCACGTTGACGAAGCCCGCCGAGCAGCCGATGAGCGCGCCGCCCGGAAAGGCGAGCTTGGGGATCGACTGCCAGCCACCCTCGGTGATGGCGCGCGCGCCGTAGGCGATGCGTTTGCCGCCTTCGAAGAGATCGCGGATGGCGGCATGCGTCTTGAAGCGCTGGAACTCCTCGTAGGGGGAGAGATATGGGTTCTGGTAGTTCAGATGCACGACGAAGCCGACGGAAACGAGGTTTTCGCCGTAGTGGTAGAGGAACGAGCCACCGCCGGTCCGGTTGTCGAGCGGCCAGCCCATGGTGTGCTGGACGAGGCCGGGCCGGTGCTTCTCGGGGCGGACCTCCCACAACTCCTTCATGCCGAGACCGAACTTCTGCGGATCGCGGCCCTTCGAGAGCTCGAAGCGGCGGATTGCCTGCTTGGCGAGCGAGCCGCGCGCGCCTTCGGCGAGGAGGGTGTACTTGGCACGCAATTCCATGCCCCGCGTGAAATTGTCGGTCGGCTCGCCGTCCCGGCCGAGCCCCATGTCACCGGTCGCGACGCCGACGACGTTGCCTTTGTCGTCGTAGAGCAGTTCGGCCGCGGCGAAGCCCGGGAAGATCTGCAGCCCGAGGCCTTCCGCCTGCTCGGAAAGCCATTTGCAGACCTGGCCGAGGCTGCCGATGTAGTTGCCATGATTGTTCATGAAGGGCGGCATGGCGAAGTTCGGCAGTGATAGCTTGCCCGCCGGGCCAAGATAGAGGAACCGGTCGTCGGTCACCTGGGTCGAGAGTGGCGCGCCCTTGTCGCGCCAGTCGGGTATGAGCCGGTCGAGCCCGATCGGATCGATGACGGCGCCGGAGAGGATGTGCGCGCCAACCTCCGCGCCCTTCTCGAGGAGGACGACGGAGAGCTCCTTGCCTTGCTCGGCCGCGAGCTGCATCAGGCGGATGCCGGCGGCCAGGCCGGACGGCCCCCCGCCGACGATCACGACATCCACCTCCATCGCCTCCCGCTCCGGGAGATCGCTCGCGCTCGCCATGATGGTCATTTCCCCTTGAAAGCTTGTGGGTCTTCGATGGCGCTTGCCATTTCGCCCGTCAAGGTCTCTGATCCGCGCAACGTGCGTCCCGACGCCCTTCTCCCTGCGACAGGGTGTGGTCCGATCCGGCCGCGAAGCCTTTAGGGTGTTTCCGTTTTTCGTTGAATCACTTCATCACCCTAATTCCTTGGTTTGTCGTGCTTCTTTTCGGAAAGCCGCTTCGCATCCCGGCCTTCGCCGGGACAAGCGTTTCCGGAAGCACTCTAGGTCCCGACCCGCCATGACCGAGCCCCTCAACGCCCGCGACATCGACGCGACCTACGCCTGGTACCGGGCGATGGGCGTCGCCGAGTTCACGGCCGAAGCGCCGACGGACTGGTTCGACCTCGAGCGCCAGATCGCAGCCCGGCGCGAGGCGGCGAAAGCGCGGCCGGTCGAGGCGAAGCCGGCGCGCCCGGTCGCGCCAACGGCCAGGCCGCCATCGATGGATCGCCGTCCCGAGACACCACGTCCGCCGGCCATCCCACCCGCCACGGCGATGCGTCAGCAACCTGACGCGCCGCCCGCCATCCGCAGGCCGCCGCCCGCCGCCCCCGATCAGGCCGTCATGACGGCACGCACCCAGGCGGCGAAGGCCCAGTCGCTTGCCGAGCTTCGCGCGATCCTCGAGCGCTTCGACGGTTGCGGCCTCAAGGCGACCGCGAAGAGCCTGTGCTTTTATCGCGGCGTCGAGAAGGCGCGCATCATGCTGATCGGCGAGGCGCCGGGACGCGATGAGGATCTGGCTGGAAAACCTTTCGTCGGACCGGCGGGTCAGCTCCTCGACAAAATGCTGGCGTCGATCGGGCTCGACGAGAGCACCGTGCACATCACGAATGTGGTGTACTGGCGGCCACCCGGAAACCGCACGCCGACGCCGCAGGAAGTGCAGGTCTGCGAGCCTTTCCTCGAGCGGCAGATTGCGCTCGTCGCGCCTGAGGTGGTTCTGCTGCTCGGAGGGGCTGCGGCGAAGCAGGTTCTCGACAGCCAGGACGGCATCATGCGGCTGCGCGGCAAGTGGCGGGACCTTGAGAAGGGCGGCAAGAGGTATCGAGCGATTGCAACGCTGCATCCGGCCTATCTGCTGCGGACTCCCAATGCCAAGAAGCAGGCGTGGCGCGATCTCCTGATGGTCGAGGCGGCGTTGGGCGCGAGCCGGTAGGCAAAAGGATGGTAGCGGCTCCGACCGATGACAGGCGCGCGGATCATTTGGTGGCCGGTCTTCGCATACCATCGATCGCACTCGCCGCGACGTCCGGTGAAATCGTCGATCTATCGAAGCGCGCCGGCCGTGCGGTTGTATTCGGCTATCCCTGGACCGGCCGGCCGGGGCTTCCAAATCCTCCACGATGGGACGACATTCCGGGCGCCCATGGTTCGACGCCGCAGGCCAAGGGGTTTCAGGATCGCTACACGGAGTTCCAGGCGCTTGGCGTCACGGTGTACGGCCTCAGCACCCAGGACATGGTCTACCAGAGCGAGCTTGTCGTGCGTCTGGGGCTCCCATTCGCCATGCTCAGCGATGCGGACTTCGCGCTTCAGCGGGCCTTGCGGCTCCCAACCTTCCAGACCGGCGGCGTGATCTATCTCAAGCGCATCACGCTCATCATCGCGGACGGTGTGCTTGTCGATCGCCTCTATCCCGTCGATCCTCCCGAGGCGAGCGCCGTAGAGACGTTCGGGCGCATGGAGGGTGTTGCTTAGGGTCAGACCCTGCGGGTCTGACCCTAAGCAAGGACCGCAATCGCCGCCTCAATCGAACGACGGCGGCGCGGTCGAAAGATCGGGTGGCGCGAGATTATCCCCGCCCGAGTCCGGAACGATGATCTCGATCGAGGACGGATCGACGGTGGTCGTGCCCTTGTAGTGCATGATCATCTCCGGGAAGGCGATGGCGAGCCCAACCATGATGAGCTGGATGATCACGAAGGGCAACGCGCCCCAGTAGATCTGCCCGGTCGTCACCGGCGCCATCATCCGCCCCGTCACCTTGTCGATGTAGTCGCCGCGAGGTGCGACCGATCGCAAGTAGAACAGCGCGAAGCCGAAGGGCGGATGCATGAAGCTCGTCTGCATGTTGATGCCGAGCAGCACGCCGAACCAGATGAGATCGATGCCGAGCTTTTCCGCGACCGGTCCCAAGAGCGGCACGACGATGAAGGCGAGCTCGAAGAAGTCGAGGAAGAAGGCGAGCACGAAGACGAGCAGATTGACGAAGATCAGGAAGCCGATCTGGCCGCCCGGCAGGTCGAGCAGCAGATCCTCGACCCATTTGTGGCCGTCGACGCCGTAGAAGGTGAGCGAGAAGACGCGTGCGCCGATGAGAATGAAAATCACGAAGGCGGCGAGCTTGGCTGTCTGATCGAGCGCCTGCCGCGTCAGGTCGAACGACAGGCGGCGCTTGATCAGCGCCAGCACCAGCGCGCCGACCGCCCCCATGGCACCGCCTTCGGTCGGCGTCGCGATGCCCTGGAAGATCGTGCCGAGCACGAGGAAGATCAGGATCAGCGGCGGTAGCAGGTCGGAGATGATCTTGTTGACGGCGCGCCCGACCGGGGCCGCCGGCGCCTGCCAGAGCGAGGCCGCCGCGCCGAGCAAAGCGGCAATCGCCAAATAGAAATGCCAGCCGCTCGCGAGCCAGAGCAACAGGTCGAACACGCTCATCCAGCCGCGTTCAGCCGGCGCCATCACCGTTGTCCAGGCCACCATCAGATGATCGAGCAAGCCATGGAGGAGGGCGACGGCAAATGCTGCCACGGCAATGCCGGCGACGCGCGAGACCGCTGCCGGCAGCCACATGAGAGCCGCGATGTAGCTCAGATAAACGAGGAGCGCCGCGCCTATGATCCCGAACATGATCGAGGTCGACGTCGTCAGGTTCGCTGATGCCAAGTTGCCAAGCCGGATCGACAGCGCATGCAGTGTGTCGAGGGCCATCTGTGGCGCGAAGAGCGCCAGCATGATGAGGATCACAAGCGCCAACGGCAAAATCACGGCACGCATGACCTTGGGGTACTCGGCGCCCTGGCCGAACGAGCGGACCTCGGCGGGCAAGGCAGGCGCGCAGTCCGGTCTGAGCAGCGTCGTGCCGAGCACATAGAGCATGTAGAGCCCCGTCAGCACGAGGCCCGGGATGATGGCGCCTTTGTACATGTCGCCGACGGATCGGCCGAGCTGGTCGGCCATTATGATGAGCACGAGCGAGGGCGGGATGATCTGCGCGAGCGTGCCGGAGGCGGCGATCACCCCCGACGACAGCCGCCGGTCATAACCATAACGCAGCATGATGGGGAGCGAGATGAGCCCCATGGCGATGACGGAGGCCGCCACCACCCCGGTCGTTGCCGCCAGGAGCGCGCCGACCAGGATCACCGCATAGGCAACGCCACCGCGCACCGGCCCGAACATCTTGCCCGCCGTGTCGAGCAGCTCTTCCGCCATGCCGCTGCGTTCCAGGATCAATCCCATGAAGGTGAAGAAAGGAATGGCGAGCAGCGTCTCGTTTGACATGATCTGCCAGACCCGTTCCGGCAGCAGCTGCAGGAACGAAGTCTCGAAAAGGCCGAGCCAGATGCCGATGACGGCGAAGGACAGGCCGACGAAAGCGAGCGAGAAGGCCACCGGATAGCCCAGCAGCAGGAACACGACCAGCGCCAGGAACATGATCGGCGCCATGTTGTGGATCAGGAATGCGATCATGGCGCGGGCTCCGCGGGCGGCGCATGGGCGCCGTGTTGGGGATAGGGGTCCTCGATGAGGCCCTGGATCACCGCAATGCGTTTGATAAGCTCGGAGACCCCTTGCGCGATCAACATCAGGAAGCCGAGGAAGATCGCGAGCCGCGCCGGCCAGAGCAGCAATCCACCTGCCGAGCCCGACATCTCGCCGGAGGTGAAGGCCTTCCAGAAGAAGGTCCAGCAGAAGTAGCTCATGAGGATGGCGAGCGGCAGCAGCATCAGCACATGGCCGACGACATCGATCCAATCGCGCGTGCGCTTGGAGAAGAGGTTCGAGACGATGTCGATGCGGATGTGCTCGTTCTTCTGCAGCGTGTAGGCGGCGGCCAGCATGAAGACGGCGCCAAACAGGTACCACTGCAACTCGAGCCAGGCGTTGGAGGAGATGTCGAAGGCCTTGCGGATGATGGCGTTGCCCGCCGAGACCAGAACCGCCGCGAGCACCAGCCAGGATACGTGGCGGCCGATGAACGCCGTGATGCGGTCGATCCATCGGCTGAGGCCGAGCAGAGCCTGCATGAGCTTCCCTCCTGATGGCATGGCAGTCTTGGTGCCGCCTGATGCGCCGGCAAAGGTTAGACGGATCGGGGCGTGGCGCAACCCGTCTCCGTCGCCTGCGGCCCGCGTTACCTCGGCTTGACCCCCTCCCGTCCATCGCTACAGTCCCGCCCGAAATCCAACCCGAGGAAAACCCATGTCGCGCGCGCTGACGAAGGACGCCGTTCTGGACGCGCTTCGTGCCGTTCCGGCTCCGGCGGGCCAGGGCAACATTGTCGACCAGGGGCTGGTCTCCGAGGTCGTGCTGGCGAATGCGAAGGTCTATTTCTCGATCACCGTTGCGGCCGATAAGGCGTCGTCCCTCGAGCCGATGCGCAAGGCGGCCGAGGCGGCGGTGAAGGCCATTCCAGGCGTCGAGAGCGTGAACGCGGCACTGACCGCGGAGCGCGCGCCATCGCGAGCCCCTCAGGCACGGCCAGCCACTGGCGCTCCTCCCCCACAGCAGAAGCCCGGGCGGCGCGAGCAGATCGCGGTGCCCGGCGTCGCGAGCATCATCGCGGTCGCCTCCGGCAAGGGCGGCGTCGGCAAGTCGACGACGGCCGTCAATCTGGCGCTGGGCCTGAAGGCGCTCGGCCTCAAGGCCGGCATCCTCGATGCCGACGTCTACGGGCCCTCGCTGCCGCGGCTCATGGGGCTCACGGGCCGGCCACAAGTGAAGGACAACCGCCTCCAGCCCATGCAGGCCTATGGCATCAAAGTCATGTCGATGGGTTTCCTGGTGGATGAAGGCACGCCCGTCGTCTGGCGCGCGCCGATGGTGATGTCGGCGCTGACGCAGATGCTGCGCGAGGTCGATTGGGCGCCGCTCGACGTGCTCGTCGTCGACATGCCGCCCGGCACGGGTGACGCCCAGCTCACGATGGCCCAACAGGTCGCCATGAAGGGCGCCGTCATCGTCTCGACGCCGCAGGATCTGGCGCTGATCGACGCGCGCAAGGGCCTCAACATGTTCCGCCAGGTCGAGGTGCCGGTGTTGGGCATCGTCGAGAACATGAGCTATTTCCTGTGCCCCTCGTGCGGCACGCGCTCCGACATCTTCGGGCATGGCGGGGCGGAGTTGGAGGCAAGAAAGCTCAACGTGCCGTTCCTCGGCGCCGTGCCGCTGCACATGCGCATCCGCGAAACCAGCGACCGCGGCGAGCCGGTGACGGCGATCGAGCCGGATGGCCCGCATGCGATGATTTATCGGGGCATCGCGGAGAAGGTTGCGGCGGCGCTGGCGGTCGGGACGACGAGGGCGGCGCCGCGGATCGTGGTGGAGTAGGTGCGTTGACCTCCCCGGACCCCTGGCCGACAGAGCTTCGTCTCGACCGCGAGAAGCGCGCGCTGACCGTCACCTTCGATACCGGCGAGTCCTTCACCCTCGCCGCCGAGCTGTTGCGCGTCATGAGCCCGAGCGCGGAGGTGCAAGGGCATTCGGCCGAGCAGCGCGTCACGGTGCCCGGCAAACGCCGCGTGAAAATCCGCGAGGTCGTGCCGGTCGGGAACTATGCTGTTCAGATCGTCTTCGACGACGGCCACTCGACCGGCTTCTATCGCTGGAGCTACCTCGCCGAACTCGGGCGGAACGCAGAGCGGCATTGGCAAGCCTACGAGGCCGAGCTTGCGGCGAAGGGGCTTGCGCGAGGTTGAGGCAATGCGCGTAGGCTGGTGTTGCGGAGCTGTAGGGGTGACCGGCGGTCGCCCGGCCATCCGCAAACGCGGCGGTCGTGATTGTAGAGAAGAGCGGGCGACCGCCGGTCGCCCCTACAAAACGATCGCCCGGCCTCACGCCCCAAACAACACCGGAAACTGTGGTCCCTCCAACGCCGCGCCGTGTGCCAGCGTCACATCCCGCATCGGCGGCGAGGTGGTGATGCCCTCGACGCGACGGTAGCGTGGATTGTCGCCGACGACGCGCAGCGAGAAGGCACGGCGGCGCTCGGCCTTCGACAGATTGGCGGCGGCGCCGTGGATGGTCTTGTAGTCGAAGGCGACCGCGTCGCCAGGCTCGAGCGGCCAGGCAAGGATCGTGTATTTCGACCGGTCGGCATCGATGTCGGGAAGCACGTCGAGCCCGTCATTCTCGTTCAGCGCCGTCTTGTTGAAACGCATGGGCTTGTAGAGCTTGCCCCATTTGTGCGAGCCCGCCACGAACTCGACGGTGCGCTCGACCGGGATGCGGTCGAGCGGGATCCACAGGCTGCAGGTCTGCGGGCCTTCGACGCAATAGTAGGGCTGATCCTGGTGCCAGGGCGTTGGCGTGTCGGCGCCGGGCTCCTTGACGAGGATGTGGTCGTGGAAGAGGCGGACCGTCTTGGCACCCATCAGCTGGGCGGCGACGGCGGCTGCCGGCGAGTTGAGCACGAAGTCCTTGAACTCCGGGAATACGCTCCAGCGGCAGTAATCGTTGACGAAGCGGCCGCCGCCGGGACTGTCGTAGATGCGGGCGTCGCTGCTGGGTTCCGCGAGACTATTCTCGATGCCGGCGCGCAGCGTTTCGACCCAATCCTTGAACGCCCCTCGGATCGGGACGGCACCATCGCGTTGAAACTGCGCGGCCATGTCCTTGCTGACGGCGTTGGGGGGAAGTTTCGATGCCATTGCGTGTCTCCGCGAAAGCCTTCGGGCAGTCTATCGCGGCACGGGCCGAGGCAGCAATGCGAAGATAGAGCACTTGTCCTTCCAAATGGATACCGGTTGGTCGAAGACAAGTGCTCAAAACCAACAACCGGCTGGGGTTCGTGCGCATCGGCGAAGTCTATCAGGCGGCATCGCCCCGTCCTCCGCCACACCGGGCCCCGCCCCACGATGGCGAGCGGTCAAAGCGCAGCTTTGTGGGAGCCCACGCGGCGCGAACGCGCGGCGACCGCGAGACGGCGTGGGGTGGGATGCGACGCACCATCCGAGTATGCAACAGGCTCCGCCGCGTGATATGCTATGGGCATGTTCCGTCACGCCACAACTGCGCTGATGTTCTGCCTTTCACTGTCGTCCGAAGCGGCAACCGCTGACGAAGTAGTCATGGGCACTGGCGACGGAAACGTCGTTGATGTCGACGGCGAGTTTCGTCCGTGCGATCCAGCACGGGACAACACATGGCATGAACGAAGCCGAAAATGGCATGTCCCGGAAGGCTGTTTCCGATCGATTTCTTCAACTGTCACCGCAGAGCGGCTGAGTTCGACGTCACCATCCCCGATCCCGCAGATCGGCAGCATTGGATCAGTGTTTGACGGAGAGATTAGTCGGGCGGCTGAGGTGATCGCGGTCTCCGGCGACACCATCGAATTGACGGTTCGAACCGACTATGACCCCCATCACAAGGTCCTTCTGAAGCAAGCTGACGGTGTCTATCGCAGCGCGCCGGGCATGCCCGAGCAGTTTGTGCTTGGCGCGTCCACGACCAACTACGTCTTCTTCAAACAATGGTATAGTGAGGAAATGTTAGATGCCGGGCCGGTCGCAGGTATAGACGTGCGCGCTTACCTGCCATCAAATTGGAAAGAGAAATTCCGAGCCTCGAACTGACACTACGAACTTGCCCAATTGGCCAACCCCGCGAGGCAGATTGGCGTCAAACAAAAACCTCACCAAGTGGCCGGCTCCCGCACGCTATAGCGGCGTCCCAGCAGTTTGGTTGTAAACACGAGGCAGGCTGCGATGTCCTCGCGCTCGAGCATTGGATGCTGCCGGAGGATCTCATCGACGGTTTCGCCTGCTGCGAGATAGCCGAGGATCGTTGCCGCCGTAATGCGGAGTCCGCGAACCGTGGGCTTGCCGTTGCACACGTCTGGGATGACCGTGATCCGGTCGATTGGCTCGTTTGTCGGTGTTCGCATTTCCAGTCTCCAGGCAACCTAGCCTGTGCCAGTGTATCCGCTATCTATGCCGGTTGCGATCAGGAACTGAGTCCCATGCCCTCACTCCGCGGCCTTCCGCCCGCCGGCCTTCGCCCGCCGCCCCAGCAACTCCCGCAAGAACTGCCCCGTATAGCTCTCCTTCACCCGCGCCACGTCCTCGGGCGTGCCGACCGCCACGATCTTGCCGCCGCCATCGCCACCCTCGGGCCCGAGATCCACGATCCAGTCCGCGGTCTTGATGACTTCCAGATTGTGCTCGATGACGACCACCGTATTCCCCGCGTCCGCCAGCTCGTGCAGCACATCCAACAGCTTCGCCACGTCGTGGAAGTGCAGGCCCGTCGTCGGCTCGTCGAGGATGTAGATCGTGCGGCCCGTCGCGCGCTTCGATAGCTCCTTGGCGAGCTTGATGCGCTGCGCTTCGCCGCCCGAGAGCGTCGTCGCCTGCTGGCCGACCTTGATGTAGCCGAGGCCCACCCGCTCCAAGGTCGTCATCTTCTCGCGGATCGAGGGCACGGCCTTGAAGAAATCCGCGCCTTCCTCGACCGTCATGTCGAGCACGTCCGCGATCGAGCGCCCCTTGAACATCACCTCCAGCGTCTCGCGATTGTAGCGCTTGCCCTTGCACTCCTCGCAGGTGACGTAGACGTCGGGCAGGAAGTGCATCTCGATCTTGATGACGCCGTCGCCCTGGCA
>JANNSX010000154.1:0-9396 GCA_031403155.1 Hyphomicrobiaceae bacterium | reverse complement strand
CGCGCTCGTCGCTCTGAAGCCCGCGAGCTACAAGCCGGCGTGATGCCAGCGGTCACAAGTTCCGATCGACCCTCAAGCGCCTTACCAATCCGGGCGAAGCGGGCCAATATTCGGCCCTCTCCTTTGGGGAGAGGGTGCCGGCAGGCGGGAGAGGGGTTGAGCGTTTCACGGAGCTCTCGTCGAGCTGGCTCTTGGCAACGATGTGGGTGAGGGGAGCTGCCTAGCCCAACCCCACATCCGGCGCAGTCATGGCGGAGCCATGCTCCGCATGGATCGCGCCACCTTCTCCCCAAGGGAGAAGGCCGGCCTTGTCGCCGGCGCATACTGTATGAGACGTTTCGAACGTCGGTTTGAGATTCGCTTGCAGCGAGCGACTGTGTTGTCCTCATTGCTAAGCCCCCGCAAAGGGATCGCTGACGCCGTCCGGCAATGGCACCTCGAAGGCATTGAGCGTCATCGAGACGAGCGCGTAGTAGCCAAGGATGCCGACGAGATCGATGGCGCCGCGCTCGCTAAGAGCGGCAATGGCCCGCTGGTAGGTCGCCTCGCTCACCTGCCGGGTGGTGATGAGCTCCGTCGCGAAAGCGTGGACCGCCGCTTCGTCCTCTCGCTCGAAGGCCGGCCGCTGCCCGAGGCGGATGCTCTCGGCCACCGCTTCCGAAAGACCTGCCGCAAACGCCAGTGGCAAATGCGAATACCACTCGAATTGCGCCTTCCAATGCGCACCCGTGATGAGAATGGCGAGCTCGGAGAGGCGCGGGGCCAAGCTCGAGCCGAAGCGGCAGTAAGCGCCAAGCGCTTGCGCCCGCTCGGCAAGGCCCGGGCTCTTCACCCAGATTCGAAGCGGTCCCTCGACCCGGCCGCGCGGGCCGCTCGCGATCATGTCCCAGACGCGCCGCTCGTCGGGGGCGAGCTGATCGGGGCCGGGAACGGTGAGGCGTGGCATCGAATTCTCCCCTGGTTGATGGGCGCAACGAGCTTAACAGCTTTCACAGACGCGCCAATTCGTGCCACCATGGCTCGCCACAAGCGATGGAGGCCCGCCTCATGTCCACCCAACACGTCAAGGGCGTCTGCCCGGTCGACTGCATGGACAGCTGCGCCTGGATCGCGACCGTCGAGGACGGGCGCGTGACCGGCGTCGCCGGCGACAAGGCGCATCCGATCACGCGCGGGGCGCTCTGCGCGAAACTCCGCGACTACGAGCAGCGGCTGACGGCGCCGGGGCGTTTGCTGCATCCCATGCGGCGCATCGGCGCCAAGGGTGAGGGCGCGTTCGAGCGTATCACCTGGAACGAGGCGCTCGACACCATTGCGGCCCGCTTCACGGCGATCATCGCCAGTGACGGTGCCGAGGCGCTGATGCCGTTCTGGTATCTGGGTTCCATGGGCGTCGTGCAGCGCCTGGCGCCGATGCGGCTCTTCCATGCGCTCGGCGCCAGCCGCATCCACGGCAATGTCTGTGGCGAGTCGGTGAGCACGCTCGGCGCCGAAGGCCATCCGATCGGCATCGATCCGCAGGAATCCCCCGATGCCGAGCTGATCATTCTTTGGGGCCAGAACATCCTCACCACCGGTCATCACCAGTGGCACTTCATCGAGGAGGCGCGGCGGAAGAAGGGCGCCAAGATCGTCGCCATCGATCCGCGCGCGACGCGAACGACACGACAGGCGGATTGGCATCTGGCGCCGCGGCCGGGCTCGGATGCGGTGCTGGCGGCGGCGATGGGACGCGTGCTGCTGGAGGAAGGGCTTGCCGATCTGGAGCTCGCCCGCCTCTGGGTCGCCGATCTCGACGCCTATCGGGCGGCGGTCGCGCCCTGGACGATCGCGCGCGCGGCGGAAGCGACAGGCCTTGCGGCGGACGATATCCTGAACCTCGCGCGCCTATTCGGCAAGGCGCGGCCGGCGCTGATCCGCTCCGGCATCGCCCCGCAGCAGACGGTGGCGGGCGAAACCTATGTACGCCAGCTTTCGGCGCTCTCTATTCTCGGCGGCCATTGGCGGCACAAGGGCGGCGGGCTGTCGGTGCTCTATGGTCCGGCGCTCGATGAGCAGAAAGCGGCGCGTCCCGATCTCGTCAAGGGCAATCCGCGCAGCCTCGACATCGCCAAGCTAGGCGAGGTGCTGAGCGATCAGAGTCTCGCTCCACCGGTGAAGGGCCTCATGGTCTGGTCGGCCAATCCGGCGGCGACCCAGATCGACAGCAATCGCGTCAAGCGCGGCCTTGCCCGCGAGGACCTCTTTACCGTGGCCGCCGAACATTTCGTCACCGACACGGCCCGCTTCGCCGATATTCTGCTGCCGGCGACGATCCAGCTTGAGCATGCCGACGTGCAGGGCGCCTGGGGTCATCACTACGTCTCGGCCAATACGCCGGCCGTCGCACCCATGGGCGAGGCCCGAAGCTCCGGCTGGATCATGCGGGCGCTTGCCGAGGGGATGGGGCTCGATCATCCCGCGTTGCGCGAGAGCGATGAAGAGGTAGCCGCGTCCGTGCTGCCCGAGGGCTGGTCGATGAAAGAGCTGCAAGAGAAAGGCTGGCGCGCGCTGCCACCGCCGCGGCCGGCCATTGCATCGCGCGAGACGCTGCTGAGACTGACCGGCGACCCGATTGCGGCACCCGCGCCGGTGCCCGAGGGCCAATTGCAACTGCTGACGCCCAAATCCCATTATTTCCTCAACTCCTCCTTCGCCAACATGCCGCGCCAGCGCCAATCACAAGGCGAACCGACGGTGCAGGTGAGCGCGGCCGATGCGGAGCGCCTCGGGCTTGCGCAGGCAGACTATGTGGAGCTTGCCAATGCCTCGGGCCGGATGGCCGTGCGGGTCCGCATCGCCGACGGATTGCGTCCGGGTGTCGCGGTGTTCGAAGGCAAGTGGTGGGGGGCGCCGGCCGAGACCGCCGCCGAGATGAACCATCTCACGGCGTCGCGTTGGTCGCCCGGTGGCCAGCCGGCCTACAACGAGTGCTATGTGACGCTCCGCCCGGTCGACGCCAAGACGTGCAGCACGTCGAGCGCGACGGTCGCGCCCGCGAGTGCCGTGACGCCCGCCGGATCGTAGGGTGGCGACACCTCGACGAGATCGGCGCCGATGATGTTGAGGCCGGTCAGACCGCGCAGCATCTGCAAGGCGAAGTTGGTCGAGAGGCCACCCGCGACTGGCGTGCCGGTGCCCGGTGCGAAAGCCGGATCGAGGCCGTCGATGTCGAAAGTGAGGTAGACCGGCCGGTCGCCGACGATGGTGCGGATTTTCGTGGCGGTCTGCTTGGGGCCGAGTTCGGTTGCGCGATCGGCGTCGATCACTTTGAATTTGTGGGTTGCCGGATCATACCACGTGCGGATGCCAATCTGGACCGCATGCGCTGGGTCGATCAGCCTTTCCCCAACCGCCTTGTGAAACATGACGCCGTGGTGATCGAACGCGGCGTCGTCGGTATCGCAATGGGCGTCGAACTGGATGAAGGCGAGCGGGCCGTACTTGGCGGCGTGGGCGCGCAGCAGCGGCAGCGTGATGTAATGATCGCCGCCGAGCGTCAGAACGCGCGCGCCCTTGGCGAGGATTGTCTCAGTATCGCGCTGGAGGGCGGCGGCCATGCCTGCCATATCGGCATAGGCGAAATCGACATTGCCGCGGTCGACGATCCGCTGACGCTCATAAACGTCGAATGTCCAAGGCCAGCGTAGGGGCTCCCAGTGCAAGCCCGCGGTCGCGGTCCGAACGGCATTGGGCCCGAAGCGCGTACCGGGCCGGTTGGTTGTCGCGAGGTCGAACGGCGCGCCCTGGATAACGATATCGGCGTCGATGGCTGCGATGTCGGGGACGTAGGGGACGTCCATGAAGGTGGTGAGGGTGGTGGTGGGCATGGGATCATTCTCCACTAAGTCTCGACAGGTGGACGTACCCACCTATACCTCACATCTGGTGTCTTCTCCTCGTTGCGCTCGCCATTGCTGAATTCCACCGCGACAAAGTCATGCCGCTCGTAGAACCGGCGTGCCCGGTCGTTGGCCTGAAAGCACCACAGCTCGAGCGTGCCGGGCCCGCGCGCCTTAGCATGGTGGACGAGCAGGCTGCCGACGCCCTGGCCGATGAGGGCGGGATGGGTGTGGAGCAGGCGGATCTCGGAGCCATCGCGCGCCAGGAATGCGGCGATGCGGTTTCGGCTGAGGGCCAGCGTCACCTCGCACTCCCTGAGGATCACATGCTCGATGAACCAGCGATCCTCCTCGACCGTGTGTAGCTCCGGCAGGAATTTCAGGAGTCGCCGGGACGGCGAGAAAACTGCTGCGATCGTATCAGCGTCGGCAATCGTGGCGGTGCGGAAGCTCGGGCGCATGGCGGGAGGTTAGCCCATCCACTCCGGCACTTCCGACCTTTTCGTCATTCCGGCGTCCATGCGGAGCATGGCTCCGCCATGACGTGCCGGAATCCATCCAGGTTGGGAACAGAACAAGGTGGTGCCGGCCGGTGAGCGCTCCGGGAAACTCCTGCTTGGAGGGATGCTGGCCTTCGCCAGCATGACGAAATTTGGAGGAGGCCTCGCGCCTTCGCTCCGCCCCTCACAACCCCATCACCCGCGAGAACAGTCCGGATATCGCGATGTCTTCCGCGGCGATGCCGGTGATGTCGGCAAGCGTGATGTCGTCCGGCTTGCGCTCGAGCTTCACCTTGCCCGAGAGCACGTCGCCGAGCATCACGGCACGATCCGCCGGCAGCGCCCCCGAGCGTACCGCGAAACCAAAGTCGCCGTGATCGACGCATTGGGCGACGTCGTCGCAGACGATGTGGCGGATACGATTGAACAGCGCCTCGGGCACCTCCTGCTTGCCGGGCGTGTCGGCACCCAAGGCAACGATGTGCGTACCGGGGCGGACCTGATCGGCCGCGAACAGCGCGGTGTGCGAGGGCGTCGCGGTGATCACGACATTGGACCTCGCCAGCATCTCGCCGATATCAGAAACCGTCTCGACCTCGCGGCCCTTCGCGCGATGCGAGGCCGCCAACGCCTCCGCCTTTACTAGGTCCCGCGCCCACAGGATGATCCGCTGCTTGCCCATGACCTCGGGCAGCCATTCGATGGTTAGGTCCGCCTGCAAACCGGCGCCTGCGATGCCCACAGCCTCGATGGATTTCGGCGCCAGCACTTGCGCAGCGATCACCGTTGCCGCCGCCGTCCGCCAGGCCGTCATCCAACCCTCGTCCTTGAACAGCACTTTGGGCTCGCCCGTCTCGGCGCTGAACACCAAGATCATGCCGTGGTTGGCCGGCAGCCCGCGCTTCGGGTTCTCGAAAAACCCGTTGGCGATCTTGATCGTGAAGGTCTTGGCGCCCGCGGCATGGCCATACTTGATGTGGCAATCGCCATAGGGCTCCTTGAAAATCAGCTGCCCCGGCATCGGCGATTGCACCTTGCCTTCCGCCTGCAGGATGAGTGCCTCTTTCACAGCTTCGACCACTTTCTTGCGGTCGAGATGCGGCTGGATGCGATCGATGCCGATGATCTCGAAATCGCTCATGGAACGTTCCTCTGTTCGCTCATACTTGCAACGTTCCGCTCATGACGGCCGCGCAGAAGCCGCCGACGCGAACCCGCCCGGCACGGCCTCCACGCATCCTGCATCCGGACGCTATCGAGCCCGTCGGCATCGCGCACGACGGCGAGCGGGTTGCCGCCGAAGCGGCGGTCCGTGAAGACATCGACGGTGTGGAAGGAAATGCGAATGAGGGCCGGTCCTGAAAGTGAGTTCTTGATCTCTTGGCATGGCGTGCCGGAAAGCGGCTTAGATTGACGGCAATCCTGCCATCTTTCAATGTGCGGCGAAACAATCCCCCTCAGCGATCCCCCATGACCCGCTACTCCGCCTGGAAACTCTTCGAGCAGGGCCTCGCCGGCCAGACCGGCTGGACGCCGGCGTGGCGTATGCCCGAGCCGAAGCCGTCCTATGATGTGGTGATCGTCGGCGGTGGCGGGCATGGGCTGTCGGCGGCCTATCACTTGGCCGAGCGCTATGGCATTCGCAACGTCGCCGTGATCGAGAAAGGCTGGCTCGGCGGCGGCAACACGGGGCGCAACACCACCGTCGTCCGCTCGAACTACTACTATCCGGAAAGCGCGGCGCTCTACGACCTCGCGCTCAGGATGTACGAGGGACTGTCGGCTGAGCTCAACTACAACATCATGCTCTCGCAGCGCGGCATGCTCGAGATCGCGCATTCGCCGGCCGAGATGGAGCTCTACGCCCGCATGGTGAATGCCATGCGCATCAACGGCATCGACATGGAGCTGCTCGATCCCGCCGATGTGAGAAAGCTCGTGCCGATCCTCAATCCGAGCGAGGACATCCGCTACCCCAACTGCGGCGGAATGTTCCAGCCGCGCGCCGGTACCGCGCGGCACGATGCGGTCGCCTGGGGTTACGCGCGGGCGGCCGATCAGCGCGGTGTCGATATCATCCAGTGTTGCGAGGTGACCGGCATCGAGATGTCAGGTGGCCGAGTGACCGGCGTCGAGACCACCCGTGGGAAGATCGGTGCCGGGCGGATCGGCCTGGCACTCGCCGGCAACACCTCGCCTGTCGCGCGCATGGTGGGGCTCGAGCTGCCATTGCAGAGCTATACGCTGCAGGCGATGGTGAGCGAGCCCTTGAAGCCCTGCCTCGACACGGTGGTCGCCTCGCTCGGCATCGGGGTCTATCTCAGTCAGTCGGACAAGGGCGAGCTGGTCATGGGCGGCGGCCTCGATCGCGCGCCCTCCTACACGCAGCGCGGCAACTTCCCGATGACGCAGAACATCATTGCGGGATTGCTCGAGCTGTTTCCCTGCTTTGAAAGTCTCAAGGTGATGCGGCAGTGGGGCGGCATCGTCGACGTGTCGCCGGACTCTTCGCCGATCCTCGGGCCGACGCCGGTCGATGGTCTTTACATCAACTGTGGCTGGGGCACCGGCGGCTTCAAGGCCATTCCGGCCGGCGGCTTGATGTTGGCGCACGCGCTGGCGACCGGTGAGCATCACGAGCTGTCGAAACCCTTCGACTATCACCGCTTCGCCCGCGCCCGTCTCGTCGACGAGGCCGCCGGCGCCGGCATCGCGCATTGAGGGGGCAAGTGGAAACGAGAGATCTGCATATGCCGTTCACAAGGGCGAGCTGCCGCTCGCCCGCGCCATCGCCAAGCGCTTTGCAAGCAGAGTGAGGGCCCCATGCAACGGCTCCCCTGTCCCCATTGCGGCCCGCGCGACGAGGTCGAGTTCTTCTACGCGGCGGATGCCGGCAAGATACGTCCAGGACGCGATGCTTCGCCCGAGGATTGGGCGCGCTACCGCTTCATGCGCCTGAACGTGAGGGGCCCCGCGAAGGAGCTCTGGCTGCACACAGCAGGCTGTGGCCAGTGGATTTTCATTGAGCGTGATACGGCATCGCACGCAGTGATCGGATCAAAGGCGCTTGGATCATGAGTGGGCCGATGCGCCTATCCACGGGCGGCGATATCGACCGGTCGAAACCGCTGCGGTTCTCCTTCGACGGCCGCACCATGTCCGGCTTCGCGGGCGATACCGTCGCCTCGGCGCTGCTTGCCAATGGCGTGTCCATCGTCGGGCGCAGCTTCAAGTATCACCGCCCGCGCGGCATCTTCTCGGCCGGTATCGAGGAGCCGAACGCGATCCTCGATCTCAGCGATGGCAAGCGGCACGACCCCAATTGCCGGGCGACCGTCGAGCCCCTCCGCGACGGCATGGTGCTTCGTTCGATCCACGCGCATGGCACGGCCGCGCGCGACCGTCTCGCCGTGATCGACCGCTTCCAGCGATTTATTCCGGCGGCCTTCTACTACAAGAGCTTCCTCTGGCCGAGCTGGCGGACTTACGAGAACCGCATCCGGGCCATGGCCGGGCTCGGCAGGCTCGATCCCGGGGCGCGGCGCGGTCTGGTTGCCGAGCATCACCGCACGGTGGACCTCTGCATCATCGGCGGCGGACCGGCCGGGATCGCGGCGGCGCTTGCTGCAATCTCGACGGGCAAAAGTGTCCTCATCGCCGACATGGAGGGCCGGTTCGGCGGCTCGTTGCTGTTTCGTGACGCCGAGATCGCCGGCATGACGGGGCGGGACTGGGCGGCAGATGCCGAGGCGCGCGTGCGTCGCGACGGAGCCCAGGTGCTCACGCGCACCATGGCCTTCGGTCTCTACGATCACAACGCCATTGCCTTGGTCGAGCGGACGGAAGCTGGCGAGAAGCTCTGGCGTATCCGGGCTCGCGAGATCGTGCTCGCGGCAGGTGCCATCGAGCGCCCCGTGCTCTTTGCCAACAACGACCGGCCCGGCGTCATGCTTGCCGGTGCTGTGCTCGCCTATCTGGAGCGCTATGCGGCTCGTGCGGGCGCCCGCGCCGTCATCGCGACGAACAATGACGGAACCCACGAGCTGGCAACCGCTCTGCGCGCCGCCGGTGCCGAGGTGCTCGTTGTCGATGCGCGAAAGAACGATCATGTGATCGATGCCATTGGTCGCGACCGGGTCGAAGCGGTTCGGCTGGCTGATGGAACGCAATTCGATGCCGATCTCGTGGCGGTCTCTGGTGGCTTGTCGCCGGCTTTGCATCTCTATGCCCATGCCAAGGGCCGGGTCGTCTGGAGCAAGGAGAAGGGGGCTTTCATTCCGCGCGACCGGATCGATGGGCTCACCGTGGTGGGTGCGGCCAATGGCAGTTTCGGCCTCGAACTGGCGCTCGTCGAAGGCTGGCGGGCGGGCGGCGGCGAAGCGGACGACGCGCCACGCACGACCGAGCCGGAGCGGGTCTGGTCCACCGAACCCGCGGTTGATCTGGCGCGCATGACGGGCCGTATCTGGGTCGACCTCCAGAACGATGTCACCACCAAGGATATCGCACTCGCCCGCAGAGAAAGCTTCTCCGCCGCCGAGCATTTGAAGCGCTATACGACGCTCGGCATGGCGACGGATCAGGGCAAGACGTCCAACGTGAACGGACTTGCTGTTCTGGCTGCCATCGATGGCCGTGCGATGGGTACGGCCGGTGTCACCACCTTCCGCCCGCCCTACGCGCCGGTGAGCTTTGCCGCCATCGCGGCGACGCATCGGGGCGAGCTCGCTCATCCGGTCCGGCGTCTGCCAGCCGAGATGCAGCATCGCGGCGAGCATGCACAGTTCCGCGAGTATGGCGGCATTCTCCGGCCCGCTTGGTATGGCGCGGAGGAGGGCGCCATCGCGCGGGAATGTCTCGCCGCCCGAAATCGCGCCATCGTGTTCGATGGATCGCCGCTCGGCAAGATCGAGATCGCCGGGCCAGATGCGCCTAAGCTCATGGATTTCATTTTCTACACGCGCATGTCGACGCTGGCGCCGGGCCGTCTGCGCTATGGCCTCATGCTCACCGAA
>JANNSX010000153.1:0-3719 GCA_031403155.1 Hyphomicrobiaceae bacterium | reverse complement strand
AGGAGGAGGGATATGGCAGCGACTGCCTCGCGCGACGTGCCTCGCAATGGCGATCAAGGCGTCGACGGACTGCTTTCCGGCTGGCGTTGGAACGTCACGTCGCTGACCTACAGCTTCCCGACTTCGGACAGCTTCTACGGCTATGGTCCGGAAAAACAGACGTTCGGAGCATTCAACGGCGCACAGGCGAATGTGGCCAATCAGGCCTTCAAAGCCATCGCCTCGTTCACCACCGCCACATTCACAAAGGTGACGGAGAGCGCGACCATCCACGGCGACATTCGGTTGGCCGAGTCACGACTTCCCGACACCGCGTATGCCTACTTTCCGGCCACGGGCCGAGGCGGCGATGCCTGGTTCAATCCGTTCGACTACAATTCGCCGAAGCTCGGCACCTACGCCTATCACACGATCTTCCACGAGATCGGGCATACGATGGGGCTGAAGCATCCGCATGAGCTGGAAAGGTTCGGACGTACTCCTGCCGGGAGCGAGAGCCTCGAATTCTCGCTCATGTCCTATCGAAGCTATGTCGGCAGCACGCGCCAGTTCCTGACTTATGCCGACGACAGCGCGCCGCAGTCCTACATGATGCTCGACATCGCGGCTCTGCAGCACATCTACGGGGCGGACTTCGGATTCCGGGCCGGTGATACGGTCTACACGTTTAGCCGGACCACAGGCGAGATGTTCGTCAATGGCGGCCGCACCGGCGATCCCGCCGGCGACACGATCTTCAGGACCATATGGGATGGCGGCGGCGTCGACACCTTCGATCTTCGCGCCTACACGACCAATCTCAGAGTCGATCTCAATCCGGGAAGCTGGTCGCTGTTCTCGGGCGCCCAACGCGCGAACCTCGGCGATGGCCACTTCGCGCGGGGCAATGTGTTCAATCCGCTCCTCTATCAGAACGACCTGCGATCGCTGATCGAGGATGTCTTGGGCGGGCGCGGCAACGACGTACTTCGCGGCAACGCGGTTGCCAACGGCCTGACCGGCGCGGGGGGCAACGATTCTCTTTTCGGCGCGGATGGCGACGACATTCTCAACGGCGGCGCAGGCATCGACAGGCTCCGCGGAGAGCTTGGAAGCGACAGGCTGCTCGGCGGCTCCGGCGATGACTCGCTCACGGGCGGCGATGGCAACGACACCATCTTCGGGAGCACCGGAGTTGATACGATCAACGGCGGTGCCGATGACGACATGTTGTTCGGCGGCGATGGCAACGACACTCTTCTCGGCGCGACCGGACTCGACACGATCAACGGTGGCGCCGGTAACGACACGATCACGGGTGGCGACGATGCAGACACCGCCATCTACGGCGATGTGATGGCGAGCTTCACGGTCACAACCCTCAACGGCATTACCACCGTCGTCGAGTCGGTCACTCAGGCCACCGACACGTTGACCGGCATCGAGTCCATCCAGTTCACGGATATCCTGATCAATTTGTAGGAAGCCGCCGGCAGCTTCCCCGCCCGCTGCCGCCCCCTACAGCCGCCCCTCGAACGCCGCCAGGAAAATCGCCTTCGCGCCCTGCTCATCCAGCGGCACGGGGTTAGACCCCGTCGAGGGATCGGCCACCGCCATCTTGGCGATCTGATCGGCCTTCGAGGTATCGGGTACGCCGAGCTCCTTCAGCGTGTGCGGCACGCCGATCTCCTTGCGCAACTCGAGGACCCATTTCTGGAAGCCGTCGAAGCCGCCTGAGATTCCGAGCGAACGCGCCAGCCGCTCGATCTTCTCCTCGATGGCCCGGCGGTTGAAGGCGAGCACGTAGGGCATGTAGACGCCGTTCGTCAGGCCGTGATGGGTATTGTAGAGCCCGCCCACCGGATGCGACAGCGAATGGATGGCGCCGAGGCCCTTCTGGAAGGCGGTGGCGCCCATGGCGGCCGCCGTCATCATGTTGCCGCGCGCCTCGAGATCGCCCGGCGTCTTCACGGCCCGCACCAGATACTCCTTCACCAGATACATGCCCTCGATGGCGATGCCGGCGCCCATCGGGTGATAGGTCGGTGCACAGTAGGCTTCGAGACAATGGGCGAGTGCGTCCATGCCGGTCCCGGCGGTCAGCTTCGCCGGCAGCGGCACGGTCAGCTCTGGATCGCAGATCACGACGACCGGCAGCAGCTTCGGATGGAAGATGATCTTCTTGTCGTGCGTGTCCTCCTTCGTCACCACCGCCGCGCGGCCGACCTCGGAGCCGGTGCCTGCCGTCGTCGGAATGGCGATGATGGGCGAGATCTTTGACGCATCCGCGCGCGTCCACCAGTCGCCGACATCCTCGAAGTCGAAGACGGAGCGCGTCTGGCCATGCATGAAGGCAACGAGCTTGCCCTGGTCGAGCCCCGAGCCGCCACCGATAGCGATGACGCTGTCGTGGCCGCCTTGTCTGAAGACGGCGATGCCTTCCTTGAGGTTGCTCTCGGTCGGGTTCGGCACGACGTCGGCCCAGATGGCCGAGGGAATGCCGGCCTTCTCGAGGCTCGCCTGCGCCTGGGCGATCACCGGCAGTTTGGTCAAGCCCGGATCGGTGACGATCAGCGGCTTCTTGAAGCCTGCCCCCTTGGCGGCCTCGCCCAGTTCCGCGATTCGCCCCGGCCCGAACAGGATGCGCGTCGGGTAGCTCCAGTTCATTTTGGTGGGTGTGTTGGTCATCGTTTTTTGCCCTTCGGTTCTTTGGTATGCATCCCCCGGATCTCCTCGGCCACCATGTGCTGGAGCCGCCAGAGATAGGAATCGTTGATGCCGAGCTCTGCGAGATTGACGACGGTCTTGTGCAGATACTCGGCGCAGCTGCCGACATGGCCGGCAGCGCGCGCGAGCCGTCGCGCTTGCTCGCCGATCGGCAGGTTGATGTAGTATTCGAGCGACTTCGGCACCACCCAGAAGGTCAGCGCTCTCACCTTGCCCAAGTCCGTATGCACGTTGATCCAACGCACCGTCACGAGATTTTCCCTATAGCTGGTCTCGCGCTTCAGGAGCCTCACCATCTGCGCGTGATCCCGCCCGTCCGGTAGCCGGTAGAGGACGCCCTGGCAACACCCCCCGGCCTCGAGCGCCAGCATCAGGCCGGGTTGCTCCGGCGTGCCGCGCCAGCGTTTGAGGTTGAGGCAGAATGACCGCCGCCAGCCATAGGCCTTTCCCAGGCGATGCTCGACATGATCGAAATCGGGCTTCCAGATGAGCGAGCCATAGGCGAAGAGCCAGAGCGGGCGCTCCTCGTTCCGCGCGAGGATCAGGCTGGCGGCCTCCTCATAATCCTCGTCCGTCATCTGCGTTCGCCCGGCGAGGGGCCCCGGATCGGGCTCGGTCCGATCGACGAGCGCCACGAGCTCGCCCGTCAATGCGAGCCGACGCCTGCTTTTCATGCCCCCGCGCTCCGCATCCGATGCGATCCCGCCTGAGTAGACCGCGCGACCTGCACGACCGTCAATGCCTTGCGGGGTGATGGCAGGTGATTGTGGGTACGAGAGCACGTTTAGGCGAAGTGGAAGCCGGTTCGCCGCAAGAACGTGCTCAAAACAAAAAAACCAGAGCGGGTGCTTGATTCCGCTCAGGCTGAACCCGCTCTAGAACGCCGATCTCATTCCATCAGATCGAATAGCGCTCTAGAACAAATGCGATTGCTTTGGACCAGCGAGGGCTCACGTGACGGCTGAGACGACACCGGTGGGCCGGATCGGCGCGCGTATTCCGAATGTTCTGCT
>JANNSX010000152.1:0-21467 GCA_031403155.1 Hyphomicrobiaceae bacterium | reverse complement strand
GCGACCAGCATCGTTGACTTGGGACATCAGAGCCTACTGTGCAACGCCCCGCTTCCTAAGAATCCCGCTCCACACCGCGATATCGAGGCCGAGCCGTTTTCGCGCGATGGCGTGGAAGGCGATGGCAGCGCCCATGAGGGTCAGCGAGGAAGAGATCGCCGCGCCCATCAGGCCGTAGTGGGGCACCAGCAGCAGATTGGCCATGAGATTGAACAGCGCGCTGACGCCGAAGACGATGGCGCAGCTCGTCTGCTCGCCCAGCATCCGGAGCACGAACTCGGCAGGTCCGACGGAGGCGCGGACGAGATAGCCCGCGACCATCACGAACATGACGGGATAGCCGCTCTCGAAGCCCGGCCCGAACAGCCCGAGCAACACCGGACCGGCGATGAGCAGCATGGCCGCCGCGCCGAGCGAGGGCCAGAATGTCCAATTGGCGGCGTCGCGCACGAAGGCCTTCAGGCCCTCGCGGTCACCGCGCGCGTTGAGGGTCGAGAGCCGGCTCGCCACCGCGCTGCCGACGGCATAGTGCACGAAGGAGATGAGACCGATGGTCTTGAGCGCGGCATAGTAGATGCCGACGGAATCCGCCGGCTCGAAGTAGGTGAGCACGAGCACGTCGGTGTTCTGAATCAGCAGCTCGAAACCCGAGATCATGAAGATCGGAAACGCGGTGACGAGCCACGTCCGGGTCTCGAAGGCATGGGGGCCCGGACCGGGATCCTTGCTGAGGTGGCGCTGAATCAAGGCCAGTTGCACAAGGCCCGAAACCCAGGTGCCGATAATAGCGCAGCCCGCAGCGGTCGAGGCCACCATCGGCCACTCGAGCTCGTGTGCAATCACCATTGTCACGAGGATCAGCAGCGGCCGCATGATGTAGGGCGGCACGAGCGCCAGGTTGAACCAGGAATGCCCGCGGCCGATGCCGTCCTGCATATCGGTCAGCGTGTAGAGCGGCAGGCAGAACAGCGCGAGGTAGAGCGGCAGCAGGTAATGGCTGTCGACGAGGTGTCCATAGAGCTTGAGGCCGAGCAGGCCGGCGAGCGCGACCATGGTCGAGACGGCGACTGTCAGGACCCGGCTGCCGAGCAGCACGCCGCGGAGCAAGGCTGGCTCGTTCTTCTCCCGGTATTCGGGCACGAAGCGGATCATGGCGATGTTGATGCCGAGCGAGGAGAGGCCGCCGAGGATCAGCACCCAGACCCAGACGAAAACGAAGATGCCGTATTCGTAGCTGCCCATCCAACGGGCGAGCACCACTTGCGTCAGATAGGCGATGCCGGCGCTCAGGATGCGAATGGCAAAAGCCGTCAGGGCCGCGCGCTGGGCGCGTCCCCGCTCGCCATCCGGCATCAGCGCCGAGCGGACACGCGCGATCAGATCGCCGGGCAGAACCTGCCGGCGCGGCGGGAGCGCTGTCGTATCGACATCCTGTTCGATCGCCATAGGGAGAGAAATCTCAGGTGAGACAGGACGTTAGAAAATGGCCGTTCACGGTCGATTAATGCCTGCGTCCCGTGATGCGGTCGCTTTCGCGACGGCGAATCTCGAGCGCCACCTCATACCAGGAGCCGGCCCGCGGCAGGTCGCCGCCCTGCTCGTGGACGGCGCCGAGGAACTCGGCGATTTCAATGGCGAGCACACCGTGGCGGCCCTCGAGAACGCTCGCCATCACCCCGACCTCGCGGGTGGAGGCCCTAGTCTCGGGAGCCGTTGTCGTGGTATCGATCTGTCTCATCACATACTGTCCAATCTGCTTTGGCCGTCCGTCAAGCAAGATTGACGCCAGCCCGATCCCCTGGGCGGGGGAGGATTTCATTTTGCCGCACCGTGCGAATGTGAGACACTGCGTTGCAGTGGTCCGGCACGGTTTGGCCGGTTCCGATACGGCATTGGCAAGGAGGCCTCGATGACCACGCTTCATAAGCATTTGTTGAGGATTGCGGCGGCCGGCGCCCTTTTGATGGCGGCCGGGGTGTTTGCCGTGTCGGCCGAGGAGGCCGTCGTTCAGCCCGAGGCTACGACCGAAGCCCCGGCCGTTGTTCCGGCGCCGGCGACTGCGGAAGCGGTGGACGAGGCCGCGGCCGTGGCGCCCGAGGCATCGACGGACGAGACCACGACCGAAGTTGCGCCAAGCTCAGGCACCGGCACGGCCGAGGAGCCAGACTATTCCGTCATGCCGAGCGAAGGTCCCGGCGGCGGTTGCCGTGGCCACAAGGTCGCGGAGCCGTCGGTCTAGAGCGGGCTGTCTTTATTCGGAAACAGAAGCCCGCTCTAGGTCTTTGGCTGGTCGCATGCTTTCGCGTTTAACCGGATTCCACTTAAACGCAGCATGCTCTAAACCGTTCGGGATCGACAAAGATCAGGCCCCGTTCGCAGACGTGCGGGCGGGGCCTTTTATTTTGCTTCGTGGCGATTGCCGGTTACCGCTTCGCCGGCTTCATCTCCGGAACCGGGATCGCCGGGCCCTCGTCGGCCAACGCCGCTGAAGTCGCGGTCGAATCGCCCTCGTCGGACGTGCCCGTCGCGCCGGCCTTGGCGATCTGATCCTTGTCCTTCTTCGGCGCACGCCAGCCGCAGGCCCAGGCCTCGACCGTCTTGCGGACATTCTGAGGTACGACGGTCGCGCCCGCTGACCGCGGCACGGATTCCAGCGTATCGGCGCCGAAAAAGCTCTGCCAGCCACCCGTCTCGAAGCCGTGCTCGATGAGCATGGCCGCGCGGACATTGCGGGCCTCCGCCGTCGGCGAGCCGAGCACGACGGCGATCAGACGCTTGTCGCCCCGGGTGGCGGAGGCGACGATGTTGTAGCCGGAATCGCAGATGAAGCCGGTCTTCATGCCATCCGCGCCCAGCAGATGACCTAAGAGCTTGTTGTGCGATTTGAGCTTCTTCTTGCCGATGGTCATGTCCGGCGTTGCAAACAGCGCCGCCTGCTCGGGAAAATCGCGGATGAGGGCAAGCGTCAGCTTGGCGAGATCGCGCGCCGTCGTCTTCTGCATCGGATCGGGCAGGCCATGCGGATTGGTGAAGTACGAATCCATCATGCCGAGCGACTTGGCGGTGGCGTTCATGCGTTTGACGAAAAGGGCCTCGCTGCCGGAGATTTTCTCGCCCAGCATGATGGCCATGTCGTTTGCGGATTTGATGACCAGCGCGCGGATCGCCAGATCGACCGCGATCTCAGCCCCGATCTTGAGGCCGATCTTGCTCGGCGAAATCTTGTGCGCCTTATCCGAACAGATCAGTTTGTCATCGAGCTTCAGAGAGCCATCTTTCAGCGCCTCGAAGGCGAGATAGGCCGTCATGAGCTTGGTCAGCGAGGCGGGATGCCAGCTCTGGTCCTGCTCCTCGGCGTATATGACGGTGCCGCTCTTGGCGTCGAACAAAAGTGCGGGCCCGGCGGATGCCGGAGCCACATTCAACAGCAAAAGCAAAAGAGCCGGCAGCAGTTTCAGACGCATACTTCGAACCCTCTTGGCTAGAGCGCCATACGATCTGATGAAAATCAGATCGGCGCTCTAGGTCATTGGTTTTGAGCACTTTCTTTCGACCAACCGGTTTCCACTTGGTCGAAAAGTGCTCTAGGCGGCTCGCGCCAGATCTTTGGTGCCCCTGGCCCGACTCGAACGGGCACATCCTCACGGACAACAGATTTTGAGTCTGCCGCGTCTACCAATTCCGCCACAGGGGCTAAATCGCTTTCCGTTCCTTCGGACGCGGAAAACGATTCAGATTTTGCGTTTTGAGAACTTTCTCTCGACCAACTGGTGTCCACTTGGAAGGACAAGTGCTCTTAGCTCGGGCCGGATGATATCGCCCGCAGATTGGCCGTCAACCAAAGGCACCGTGATCCGGCGCGACAAACCGGCTCGCTGTTACAATTCGGGCGCGGTTGCTTGGGTCGCGTGGACAAACCGGCAACCGGCCTATATGCACGGCGGCCATGCTGCGACGCCTCTACGACAAGATGATCGCTTACGCCGAGAGCCCGAGCGCGCCCTATGTGCTGGGTGCTGTCTCGTTCGCGGAAAGCTCGTTCTTCCCGGTGCCGCCGGACGTCATGCTCATTCCGATGGCGCTGGCGAAGCCGAAGCAGGCCTGGCTTTACGCGCTGATCTGCACGGTGACGTCGGTGCTCGGCGGTCTGTTCGGTTACTGGATCGGCGCCGCGCTCTACGAGAGCCTCGGCCAATGGCTGATCTCGCTCTACGGCTACGGCGACAAGATCGAACATATGAGGGCGCTCTACCAGGAGTGCGGCCACTGGGTGATCCTGGTCAAGGGGTTGACGCCGATCCCCTATAAGATCGTGACCATTGCCAGCGGCATCGCCGGGTACAGCATTTTCTGGTTCATTATCCTTTCGGCGGTGACCCGCGGCGCGCGCTTTTTCGTCGTCGCCGGTATCCTCAATCGCTACGGCGGGACGCTGCGCGGCTTCATCGAGCGCCATCTGACAGCTGTCGTCCTGTCCTCGATCGTCATCATCGTGGCGGGATTCTTCCTCATCTCCTTTCTCTTCGAGGGAGGCGGCCATGCCGGGTGCGGCTTCTAGGATTTGTGGCCTGTCCTCGCGCCAGCTCGCGCTCCTGCTTGCCATCGGTGCCGCCGCCACGATCGCGGCAGCCCTCGCCTTCGAGCACTGGGGCGGCTATCGGCCCTGCGTGCTTTGCCTGCAGCAGCGCATTGCCTACTATGCGGCGATCCCGACCGGGCTCATCGCGGCGCTGATGCTCTCGACCGGCCGCCTCGGCGTCGGCAGGGCGCTTCTGGTGCTGGCGGCACTCGGCCTCCTCTGGAACGCCGGCCTCGGCGTCCATCATTCAGGCGTCGAATGGAAATGGTGGCTCGGCCCCGCCGAATGCGGCGTCGCGGGTGAGCTTGCGACCGGTGGTAGCCTCATCGAAAGCATCGAGGCAGAGAAACGCATCCGCTGCGACGAGGCCTCCTGGCGCTTCCTCGGCCTGTCGTTTGCCGGGTGGAGCGTCCTGATTTCATTGGCCTTGGCCTGCATCGGCTTTGCGGCGGCGTTTCGGCGGCCCACCGCCGGGGATGAAATTTAGCGTTTCTTCACGAATTTCACCGACCTTCAACGGCAGTTTGCAGAGCCACGTTGCCAAGGTCGTGCCATGAGCCAGGATAATCCCGAAACCGTTCCCGCCGGCGATGCCGCCGCCGAGCTGAAATCGCGCCGCCAGTCGCTCAAGGACATCGGCAAATTCGTCGCCGTGACCGCGCCCGCCATGCTCGTCCTGCTCGAAGCCGGCAGCGCCGCCGCCTGTAATACCGACAGCGGCAACAAGACCGGCTGGGACAAGAACGGAAAAAAATCGGCCGTCTGATCCTGAACCGTGTTGATGCAGGAGCGACGATGACGTCTACCGCCGAAAGCCCGGTCGAGATCGCTGCCATCGGTGCGGTCTCGTGTTTCTATCGCAGCGATACGGGCGCCCTTTCGCTCCTCAATCCTGCGGGTCGAGATCTGTGGGAGCGGTTGCGCCACGGCAGCGAGGCAATGATCCCGGCCGAGGGTGCGGAGGAGCGTGCGCTCGCGACCGCTTGGCGGAACCAGGGGTTCCTCGGACCGCGATCTCAGATCGACGAAGAGGACGCGTTGGCGGCGCTCCGCCCCGTGCTGGCCGATGGGTACTTGCTCGACCGATGCTTTGCATTGGGGCCGGACCGGGCCTGCCGCCTGACCGTCAGCGAGCCGGTGCTCGCGTCGCTCTTGGAGGCCGTGCTCGAGCCACTCGTGTCGGACGCGACCGAGCCGGCCGCCTGGATCGATGTGCTCCATGGCGATGATGGGCTCTTCCATCTCGCTGTCGACGGCACCGAACGTTTCGCGGGCGATCTCGCCCAGGCGCGGAGCGAGGCCCTGCGCCATGTGCTGCTGGCGCTCGCCGGTTGGGATCGCGTCGGCGCTCTCCTGCATGCGACGACGGTTCTGGGAGATGGCGGCGGTGTCGCCCTCATCGGCGCCAGCGGTTCCGGCAAGTCGACGCTCGCGGCCGAGCTGATCGCGCGCCGGTACCGCTACGTGGCTGACGACCTCTCCGCGCTCGACCGCGACGTCAATGCCGTCCATCCGTTCCCACTGGGGTTGTCGGTCAAGTCCGGCAGCTGGGACGCGGTCGGGCGGCACTTTCCCGAGCTTTCCGGCATTGCGCCGCTGGTGACGCGGCATCTGCCGGTGCGCTACCTCGATCTGTCCTCGCGGGCCGTGCCGCCGGCGCGCATCGTGCCGCTCGCGGCCCTGATATTCCCGGTGTTTGTGCCGTCCGAGCCGCTCGAAGCCGTGCGCCTCGCACCCGAGGCGGCCCTGCAGCTGGCGGTATCCACCGGCTCTGAGCCGGATGGCTTGCCGCGCTCGATCGAGCCGCTCGCCCGTCTGTGCAACGAGGTCCCGGCCTGGCATGTGGCTTATAGCGATGCCGGCGAGGCGGCCGACTGGATCCTGGCGCGGGCGACGCAGTGCCGATGAGGCCCGATGCGCCCTTGCTGGTGACGGAAGCGCTGCTGAAGGCCGCCGCCGGCCTTGAGGTGGACGCATCCGCGCCCGTTGCGTTCGACGAGCAGACCTGGCTCGAGACCATCCGGCTAGCGAGCGCGCATCTCGTGCTGCCAGCGTTGGCGCAGGGGCTCGACTGTTTTGGATCGGGCTGGCCGATCCCCGACGACGCGCGCGCCTATCTCGACGCCATGCGCGATGCCAACGCGATCCGCAACCGCAAACTCAAGGCGGCTCTCGGGGCCATCATCGCAAGCCTCCAGAACGCCGGCATCGATCCCTTGGCGGTCAAGGGCGCGTCGTTCCTCGTCACCGAGGACAAGATTCCCTCCTGGCGCTTCCTCGGCGATCTCGATTTGCTCGTCTCGCCCGAGCTGCTGGCGCGCGCTGTCGAGGTGTTGGCCGAGCTCGGCTTCGCGAGCGACGTGGGCGACTACGATGCCCGCCGCGATGCGCACGCGCCCGCCATGCTCGGCGCCGACGGCATGACCATCGTCGAGCTGCACAGCCGGCCATTCGCGGATGGCCAATGGCCGGAGCTCGAAGCGGCCCTGTGGTGGGATCGCCGGGTGGTGAGAGCGGGCGGCATCGACGTTAGCGTTCCCTCGCCGGAGGTGCGGTTCGCTTACATGCTTCTGCATAGCCAGGAGCATCACGCCTACTTTGCGCAAGGCCGGCTCCTGCTGCGTGATCTCCTGGACATCGCCATGCTGGCGCCAGCGGAGAAAAATCTCGATTGGAGCGCGGTGCTCGGCCACGTTCCCGAGCGCTCGCGGGATCGTGCGGCGGCGCTTTTGGCGGCCGGGGCCCGGTTCGGTGTCCCGATGCCGGGAATAATCTTCTCTGCGCCACAAAGGGCCTGGGCCGAACTCGCGCGTGACAGGCTTTTGCGCCCGGTGCTCCACAGGCAACTCACAGCCGCGCTCGGCTTGGCCGGTTACGAAGCGCGCCGCCTCGTGAAGGATCGCGAACGTACCGTTCGTCTAGCAAAGAGCATAGTCGAGCCCGCAGTGCTCGGCGCCAAGATATTGAAGAAGCTCGGCAAAATCCGCGACCGGGCCGCCGGCTAAAACACCAATACTATCAACAGCCCTTTATCTCCTTGGTCGGAACGTTGCGTCGCGTTTCAGACTTATGAATGAAACGCAAGGAAGATAACACGAGCGGAACGAAAAGGGTCCACATTGTCGCCTCTTTGCAACGCATAATCCTCCCTTGTCTGCGGATGGAAAGTCAGTGCCGCGGCGAGTTGGGAGAAAAAGCGGGTGTCAGTCGGTCGCGTAAATCTGGACAGAGCTGCGTATCGCTCGGCGCCAGTGACCAGGGCCCGCCTCTCAATATCGAAGTCGAGTGGCGTATCTGCGTCCGAGTATCTGTTGCGTTCGGTTGTGTCGCCGTCCTCAGCCCCCGTTCATCCGGCGCCGCGTAAAGTCCTGGCATCGGTGTTGAAGCGTATCGCGGCGGGCTGGCGTTTGGGACGGGGCGGTGTGGTCCAGGCCCGTTTGGCCCGGATCAAGGCCAGTGTCGCAGGGCGTCACCAGTCTCCGGTGCGCGCCGTGTTTGGGCCCGAGGTCGAGTTTCAGTCGCGTCGCCTGCACTAGTTGCGTTCGTTGCGTTTGTGAGTGTTGCGTCTTTAGTTTTGTTGCGTTTGTCGCGTTGTACGCGTTCCGGGCCTCGGTTGTCCGTCCCGGCTCAGTTTCGATCAGTTCTGTTGCGTTGGTAGCGTTCGCGTCCGTGTCACGCGTTGCGTTTAGTTGTGTACCGTTGTGTCCCCGTAGCGTTCGTTGCGTGCCGTTGCGTCAAGCGTCTCTCGTAGCCCCCGAAAGAACATTATACCCGGCGTCAAACACGGTGAAAGACAAGGTCTTGTGGAGGAAACTGCCCAGGGAGCGGCGAGATTCTTAGCCTCGGAGACAGGCGCACGTTCAGGCGAAGTGGATACCGGTTCGCCGTGGAACGTGCGCCAAGCAAAAAAACCGAAGGCTTATGCGAAATGGCAAGCGCGTGCGGTCGAGCACAACCCTTAACTGGGCTCTACGTGACCGGTATTGCGTCGTGGAGTCGTCCCTCCTCTGGGCGCGCTTGCCACCACTTTCCAGAGCACGGTCAGGCGAAGTGGAAACCGGTTCGCCGTAGAACGTACTCAAAATCTAAAGTTTAGCGTCACAAAAAAAGTAGCAGCGTCAACAGGAAGGATATCGAACCATGCAGTGCCCGGCGAACATCAATCCCGTTCAGTGGTCGCAGGCTGTCGGCCTCGCGCGCCAGGCGGCCGCCAGGGTCTATCGCGAAGGCGGCTCCGCCCGCGAGGCCGCCGAGAGTTTCGGCGTTAAGATAACGAAGCCGGATGGTCTCTCCTGGGACCGCGCTATCGAGATGATGGCGGAACGCGTCTGCGGCTCGGTGGTGACGTTGGCCTCGCGCCAGCCGGCCCGCCAGCCCGAGCGAGCGGCGAATGTCTCGTGCATGGATGGCGTGAGGATGCTGCGGGTGGCGTCTGGCGGGCGGCGGTAGGCGGTACGCGGTAGTCAGTCGAGTGCACCGATCAGTGCCCTGACATCGGCGCGCGACAAGCCTTCCTGCCGCAGCGTCTTGAGGCTCCTGTCGCGGAGGCTTTTCGACAGCTTGCGGCCATCGACGGTGAGGAGCCGATGGTGGAGGTAGCTTGGCGACGGTAGGCCGAGCAGGATTTGGAGCAGGCGATGCAGGCTGGTTGCGGCCTCGAGGTCCTGCCCGCGCACCACATGCGTCACGCCCTGTAGCGCATCATCGACGACGACGGAGAGGTGATAGCTCGCCGGCGTTTCCTTGCGGACGATGATCGCATCGCCCCACTGCGCGGGGTCGACGGGAACATGCAGCTCGCGGCCATCGGGATGGAAAACCACAGCGCTCAGCGGCAGGGCATGCATCGCTTTTGCATCTCTCAAAGCCGCCACCACATCGATCCGCCAGGCCACCGGCTCTCCCGCCTGCAGCCGGTCCGCGATCTCGCTGGCGGGCCGGCCGCGATAGAGACCTGGATAGATCGGCTGGCCATCCGGATCGCGCGGCCAGTCCGGTCCCTCGGTGGCGACAGCCGCGGCAATCTCAGTGCGGCTCGCAAAGCAGGGGATAGAGCAGGCCCATGGCGCGCAGCCGGTCTGCGGCGGCCCGATAATCTTCCATATGCTGAGACTGCCGCCGCACCGGCTTCTCGTAGTGAAATCCGATCCAGTCGAGGTCCTCGAAAATCTGCGCGACGAAATCCTCACGCGTCCGCGTCCCATCGATGTCCTCGATGCGCAGCAGCACGCGGCCACCCATCCGTCCGGCCAAGTGTTGATTGAGCAACGCCGAGTAGGCATGGCCCAGATGCAGCTCGCCATTGGGGCTCGGCGCGAAGCGGAAGACGGGCGGGGACATGGCGTCTCGCAAAGGAACTCGGCTATCAAGACGCTATGGGCACCAGGGCGAAGAGAGCAAGGGCGCAGGCGCCGAAGCTGCGGCTGATCGAGAGCCGCGAGGACATCCTATCCGGTGTCGCCGCGTTGAATCGCCTCTGCAAGGACATGCGCCGCGCGCACGAGGCCGCCGGCGAACCGCCACTGCGGCGCGATCCGGGTGGGTTCAAGGGGCTCTGCCACATCGTCGTCGGGCAGATGGTGTCGCTCGCTTCGGCGGATGCGATCTGGGGCCGGCTCGTCCCGCGGCTCGATCCGTTCGATGCGGCCACGATGCTGGCGCTGAGCGAGGCCGATCTTAGAGGCGCCGGACTATCGGGACCGAAGATCAGGACGCTTCGGGCTGTAGCCACGGCCATCGAGACCGGTAAGCTCGACTTCGACAAGCTCACTGCCGTGGACGACGCCGCCGTCCGCGAAACCCTCATGGCCATCTCCGGCATCGGCCCCTGGACGGCCGACATCTATCTGCTCTTCTGCCTCGGCCGCACCGATGCCTTCGCCTCGGGCGATCTCGCACTGCAAGTCGCCGCCGAGCATCTCTTCGCCCTCGATGGCCGCCCGTCACCCAAGGAACTCGACGCCATTGCCGAACGTTGGCGGCCCTGGCGTGGTGTCGCCGCCCGCCAGCTCTGGGCCTACTACCGGATCATCAAGGGACGGTCCGGACAACCGCTCTGACCGCCCGACGCTTGGTCCGCTTTCGACGGTAACTACGTCGCAGGAACGGTCGCGGGAGTTCTTGGTTTGGGCACGATTGACTGCGACAAGCAGAACTTGGGGGCGAAATGCTGCGGGGCCGGCAGCATGAGGGATTCCCGTCCGTGAACGAAACCGTCAAACCACCCGTCATTGCGCTCGATGGTCCACGGCTGATGCCCGACGGCGACCGGGAGCCCCGCCAGCTTGTCGTGCTGCTGCACGGCTTCGGCGCCAGCGGCGATGATTTGATCGGCCTCGCCGAGGAGTGGCGCGACATGCTCCCCGACGCGGCCTTCGTCGCACCGCATGCGCCAGAGGGCATGCCTTTCGCCGATCTCGCGGGACGGCAATGGTTCGCCCTCCAGTCCTTCACGCCGGACGAGCTTTGGCGCGGTGTCAGCAAATCGGGCCCCCTGCTCGATGCCTTCATCGATCAGGAGCTGGCCCAGCTCGGCCTCGGCTCGGGAAGCCTCGCCCTCGTCGGCTTCAGCCAAGGCACGATGATGGCGCTGCATGTGGGCTTGCGACGGCGGATCGCGCCGGCAGGGATCGTCGGCTACTCCGGCATCATCGCGGGGCCCGAGCATTTGGGCGAAGGCATCCAATCCCAGCCGCCGGTCCTGTTGATCCACGGCGACCAGGATGAGGTCATTCCGCCCAAGGCGCTTAGCCTGACGAGGGACTCGCTCGCCGCAGCCCAGGTCGTCGTCGAATGGCATCTGCGTCCCGGCCTCGGTCATGGTATAGACCCGCTCGGGCTCGCCATGGGTGGAGGCTTTCTCCGCTTGGCTTTCGGCGGGCGGAAGTAGGCACCGGACCGCTAGCGGAGACATCTCGATGAGCGCGGATTCGACCCGGCCCCTGCCGACGGGGGCGGAGCTGCTCGAGAAGGGCCGCGCGCTCGCCAAGACCTGGAAGGTCGAGCCCGGACCGTTTCTCAAACACCGCAACGTCGCCTCGGAGGCGGAGTTCAAGCGCCAGGCGGTGGCCGAGCGGCGCATCACCCAGCACGCCCAGATCGGCTTCCGCGATCATGCGCGCTCTTGCGAAGCCTACCGCGACATCTACGAGCGCTGCCTCGCCAAGGACGTGACCGTCGACCGCTACGGCATCACACTCGATTGGTCGATGGGCTACACCAAGGCCACCCGCACCACCGACCTCCAGGGCACCGGCTTGATGCTGGCGGGCCCGGAAGATTTCGTGAAGCTCACGCATTCGGCGCCCGTCGCCCCCCATTTCGGCGACTTCATCATGGGCTTCCCGGCGGCCGTCGAGAACACGCAGGCGGCACTTGCCGCGGGCTCCACCTCGCTCGGTAATTTGGGCCAGCTCTATACCTTCCGCCTCCCCGGCGACCCCGACGGCATCGCCGCCGTCGAGGCGAGCGTCGTCGCCTTAGGCCTCGTCGCCGCCCAGCCGGTCGAGGTGCTCGTCCACTCCAATCTGGACGACGGTTTCGCAGGGCTCTTCACGGACCTCACGTCAACGCTCGGCATCGTGCTGGTCGAGAAGTACATCGTCGAGGAGCTGATCGGGGCGAGCCTCAGCTACTGCTACGGCCACCATTTCTCCGATCCGCTGCGGCGGCATGCCTTCCACAAAGCGCTCGCCCGGGTGTCGAAATCCCCGGGCACCATGGTCTACGGCAACACGGTGAGCTATCGCGGCAACGACGCGCAGAACTACGCGTCCCTCGCCGCTTATCTTGCCGTCGACATCTTCGGCCAGCGCATCTGCCCGACCGGCCACGCCATCAATCCCGTGCCGGTGACGGAGAACTCCCGCATTCCCGACATCGACGAGATCGTCGACGCCCAATTGTTCGCCGGCCGCCTCGTCGAGCGCAGCCTCGGCCTCGAGACGATGATCGATCCCGAAGAGTCCGACCGCATCGCCGGCCTGATGATCGAAGGCGGCAAGCGGTTCAAGGAGAACCTCATCAAGGGTTTTCAAGAGGACGGCATTGACACCACCGATCCGTTCCGCATGTTCCTCGCCATCAAACGCTTGGGCGCCAAGAAAATCGAGGAGCGCTTCGGCGCCGGGGCGGTCGATGCGGAGCTGCCGCGCGGCCGGCGCCCGGTCGTTGCCGGCTCGCTCATCGAGGAGATCCGGCACATGAGCGAGAAGCACATGGCCAGGGTGACGCCAACGGCGAAAGCCAAGCTCGCCGAGGCGCAAGTGCGCGTGCTCACCGCCACCACCGACGTGCACGAGCATGCCAAGCTCCTCCTCGACAACATGTTCAAGGACTTAGGCTGCACCGTCGTCGACGGCGGCGTGTCGGTCGACCCGATCGATATCGTCCGCCAGTTGAAGACGGCGGAGGTCGATGCCATCGCATTGACGACCTATAACGGCGTGGCGCTCAGCTACTATCAGGCTTTGAAGCAGACGCTGGCTGAGCACGGCATCACGGTGCCGGTGCTGATCGGCGGGCGGTTGAACCAGGTGCCGCAGGGCTCGAACACGAGCCTGCCGGTCGATGTCTCCAAGGAGCTGGAGGCTGCCGGGGCCGTCGTGTGCCTGGAGGTCGAGGACGCCGTGCCGGCGCTGATCGCGGCGGCGCGCGCACGGGGTGGGCACGCAGCGATCTGACCGATAGCGGAGTGCCAGTTTGTGGAGTCGCAACATTCCGACCTCCTTGATCACGTGATAGCGTTCAACCATGAGCAAGCATCAGCCCAAGCCCGTCACGCTCAATCAGGCCTTCGAAGCTGCTCGCGCCCTTCCTGAGGCGGCACAGCAGCTCGTGGCTCACGAAACAATGGAGCAGATCGAAGATCTCGCTGCGCCCCAACCGTCGCCGGAGCGGATCGCCATCATCAAGGAGCGACTGTCCAATCCCCTTGTTGAGATGCCTCGCGAGGAGCTCGTGGCGATCCTCCGCCTGTACAATCCGGCTTTATGAGAGTCGCCTGGACGGTCGACGCAGCCGCAGAGTTCGATCAGATGCTTGCTTTCATGGCGAGCAGAAATGCCGCCGGGGTACGCAACAAGGCTTGTTCACCGAGACCCTTTCGCCTCGGGCCCCTCAAAAGCCCCTTTTGGCCCCCATATGTTCCGGGGCGGATCAGTCACAGCCGGTCTTTGCTAGGCTTTGGACGAAGCCCCCCGGACCTTCACACGGCCGACATCGGGCGATAGTATCCCCGGCAATACCGGCTCCCGATAAGTGCGAATCAGGGGCTGCGACCAAGGACAGGACCATTGACGGCCGCGCACACCGCTTCTCCGCCCGACAACTTCCCGGCATTGGTCCTCAACGCCGATTACCGGCCGTTGAGCTATTACCCGTTGTCGCTGTGGGGCTGGCAGGATACGGTGAAGGCCGTGTTCCTCGACCGGGTGAACATTGTTTCGGAATACGAGCGGGTCGTCCGCAGCCCCAGTTTCGAGATGCAGCTGCCGAGCGTCGTCTCGCTCAAGAGCTATGTGAAGCCGGCGCTCTATCCGGCCTTCACGCGGTTCAACGTGTTCTTGCGCGACCGCTTCTCGTGCCAGTACTGCGGCGACAAGGATGATTTGACCTTCGACCATGTGACGCCGCGCTCACGCGGCGGCATGACCCGCTGGGACAACGTGCTGACGGCCTGCGCGCCCTGCAATCTCGCCAAAGGCAGCCTGACGATGGAGCAGGCGAAGATGCGCCCCTATCAGCAGCCCTACCGGCCGACGGTGTTCGAGCTGCACCGGAACGGACGGCTGTTTCCGCCGAACTACCTGCACGATAGCTGGCTCGACTATTTGTACTGGGATACGGAGCTTGAGCCGTAGCTCGACCGGGGTCAGACCCTGCGGGCCTGACCCCTCGGCAAATGCGCAACGTCGACCTACCGAGCGCTAACTGTGTGATCCCTCACCGCTGTCCGTGGCTGATGACTTCCGTCAGCAGGACGGTATGGGGGGATTGCGGAAGGCATTGCCATCATCGGGTGCGGCCGACCCTACGTCCGCCGCGGTCCATGACCACAGCGTGACCCCACCCCGCCCGCCGTCATGGTCGCAGACGTGCCATCCGGCGCGGGCTTATTCTCACCATGCCCTCCCGGCGACGCTGCCTGTCGTCAGCAGAGCGGTAGCAGGAGTGACGCCGTGTGAGCGGATCGCCGTTAACCACCAGCAGAGAATTAGTCCGCACCCATTACGGTTCCGGAGGTAATTTCTGCTTAAGGTTTTGCGGCGACCCTACAACCTCCCGCTCTCCGTCCGGTCGGAGAAGGGCCCCCCGGAATGGTACCGGAGCGAGCGTTCAGTGCAGATCGAGATCAGAAGCCAGGGTATTGCCGCCTTCGGGCGCGAGTTGCTCGACAATGCCGATGTGACGAGCGGCGTCATCGCGGGCGGCGTCGCTTTGTTTCTGAGCTATGGTCTGTGGAAGATCGGCCGCGCCATCGTCCGCGCCAACCGGGCGATCCGGCTGAAGCTCGAGACGATCGAGACGAAAAAGATCCCCTCGATGGCCTTCGAGGCGGCGGCGCCCGTTGCGGTCGATACGGTTTCCCAGCTCACGAGGCACTGGCGGCGCGTCGAGATTTACGCCACGGGAAACATCAAGCTTGCGGGCGATGCGAAGCAATCGCATGCGCGGGCCGGGACCCTGCTCGATGCGCTCGACTTCGAGATGGCGAGCCTCTTGGCGGAAGTCGCCTCGGTCAGCGCCTACGCCGCCGGGCGTAACTGCCGCGCGTCAGAAGCGCCAGCACGTCTGGCACCGCGCAAAACCGGAACACGCCGGCAAGTCGCAGCTTAATGGTGCGCACGTCCTTACGGCGAACCGGCTTCCACTTCGCCTGAACGTGCTGAGTCTTGGCTTGGAGCACGTTCCACGGCGAACCGGTTTCCACTTCGCCTGAACGTGCTCTAATTCATCACCGCGAACAGCACCGAGATCGTCAGCGCGGCAATAACCGTGCCGGCGGCAACCGAGGCCGAGACCGGGCCGACGGCGCTGTCGTAGCGCTGGGCGAACAGAAAGGCGTTGGCCCCGGTCGGGCAGGCGGCAAGTAGCACGACGGCATTGGCGGCCATCGGCGGCAACGCGAAGACGTGCACGGCGAGGATGTAGGCCGCGATCGGGAACGCCAGCAGCTTCAGCACCAGGACCAGCCCCATGGCATCGAGGTCGCTGCGCACGCTGTAGCGGCTGAGGCTCGCGCCGAGCGCAAACAGCGAGGCCGGAATGCCCGCGGTACCGAGCATCGACAGGAGCTTGTCGGGAACCTCGTGGAGCCCGAGATCGCTTGCCCGCCAGAGACTGCCGAGCACGACGCCGAACACGATCGGTGTCGTCGCCACATCCTTGACGAGATCGCGCACGCGGCCACCGAGGTCGACCGACCCCTTGGCGGTCATCCACTCGGCTTGCACCGAGGCCACGAGCCACAGAAGCGGCGCATGCACGGCGATGATGAGGGCCAGTGCCGGCGTCGCGGCATCGCCGTAGTAGGCAATGCCGAGCGGCAGCCCCAGCATCACCGTGTTGCCGAAGGTCGACGCCATGGCGAGCGCCGTCGCCTCGAGGCCTGTGCGCTTGATGAGGTGTATGGCGGCGAGCGTCGCGACAATCCAGACGATAGCGTCGGCGATGAAGAAGGCGGCGAGGATCGAGCCAGGCGAGCTCGAGGTCGATTCCGCCGTCACCATGGTGCGGAACAACAGCGCCGGCATGGCGATCATGAAGGCGAATTCGGCCAAGCCCTTGGCGGCCGCATCCGAGACGACGCGAAACCGCATCGTCAGATAGCCGATGAGGATCAGGCCGAAGACCGGCGCGATGGTCGAGACGATGGCGTTCATGGGCGATGGCGGATTCCTGGATCGAAAGGCCTCATTCCCCACGGCTCTTACCGGGCGATGCGAGACGCCGCAATCGAAGTTCCCAGAGTCTACTGGGGTTGCGCCGACGCGCGAATCTTCTCACCCGGGTTGCGCTGATGATTTTGTCGGCCTTCCCCCTTGGGGGGAAGGTGGCGCGTTCCATGCGGAGCATGGCTCTGCCATGACCGCGCCGGATGAGGGGTTGAGCTCCGCCGGAGTGCCTCCTCGTCGTGTTGTCAGACTCGTCGAAGCTCAACCCCTCTCCCGCCTGTCGGCACCCTCCCCCCAAAGGGGAGGGCCGAAAACAGGACCACCTCGCCCAGGTCCGGCAGGTGCGCGAGGGCCCGTTGGCGCCGATAATCACGGGTATCAATCATTGAGCATCTGGTTCCAGACCGACTCTACGTGGAATGCAGCTTCTGATCCGCAATGTCGGGCCCCAGGCTAACGTCAAGCGCATCGGGCGGACGTGAGAGAGTCAACCGACTCAGAGTCTGGCAGAAAGCCTCACGCACTCTCCGGCCACTGATCGCCGACGCGGAAGCCCAACGGGAAGGGGTCGGTTGGATCGAGAACGTATTGGTGGAAGGCCGTGATCCAGCCGCGGCCGGTGATGTTGATGTCGACCGTCTTGGTCGCGCCCATCCGGCCCTCTCCGGTGATCCGGCCGGTGAACTTCGTGCCAATCAGGCTCTCGTGCACGAAGTCTTCGTTGACCCCGATCTGACCCTTGGCATGCATGATGGCGAGCCGCGCCGTCGTGCCGGTACCGCAGGGGCTGCGGTCGTGACGGCCCGGCGAGACGATGACGGTGTTTTTCGCGGTCTTGACACCGTTCTCGGTTCTGAGTGGCCCGGCGAACAGCGTCTGATTGATGGTGTGGATGGCGGGGTTTTTGGGATGCACGCAGGGGAGCTGCACGGCCGCCGCGCGCTTGATCTTCTCGCCCAAGTCGACGAGATCGCGCGCCTCGGAGTTGACCAGCTGAATGCCGAGGGAGGCCGCGTCGACCATGCAATAGATCATGCCGCCATAGGCGACATCGACCACCACCGTGCCGACGCCGGGCACCTCGACCGGCTTCTGCAGATAGAAGACGAAGGCCGGCACGTTGTCGAAGGAGACGCTCTCGCATTTGCCGTTGCGGCAGGTGGCGGTGACGGAGACGAGACCGCCGGGCGCCTCCAGCGTCAGCTTCGTCACCGGCTCGGTCATCGGCAGCATGCCGGTCTCGAGCAGCGCGGTCGTCGTGCAGATGGTGTTCGTGCCCGACATCGGCACGTAATAGTCGCTCTCGATGATGACGAAGCCGGCGTCGGCCCGTGGATCGCAGGCCGGCACCACGAGGTTCACGCATTGGGCGACTTTTCCGCGCGGCTCGTTGAGCAGAAACTGCCGGAGCCAATCGGCCTTTGTCTGAAGATATTCCATCTTCTCGAAGACGGACTTGCCCGGCACATCCAGCACGCCGCCGGTGATGACTTCGTTCAGCTCGCCCTCGGCATGCACGCCGACGACGGTGATCATGCGGGAGAAGCGCATGGGGGCTCCGAATGCGTGGAGAGGTTTCCTGACGGCCCAAGGTCGAGGTCGTAGCCAGGGAATAGGGAGTAGGGAGTTGGGAGTTGGGAAAGCGCCAAGTCCGCCTCTTCCCCTACTCCCTATTCGCTACTCCCTACTCCCTCACTTTCACGCCGCCATCTTCATCACGGGCGACTTCTTCATGGCGTCCCAGAGCTTCTTGAATTGGGCCTTCTCCTCGGCGGACAGCCCCTGCAACGGCTGGCGTGGCAAACCGACCGGCGAACCCGCGAGCTCGCAGGCGTATTTCACGTACTGGAGATACTTGCCGCCGTTCTCGAGCAGATAGAGCAACGGCATCATGGCGTGCATCAGGTTCTTGCCCTGGACGATGTCGCTCTTCTCGACGCAAGCCTTGTAGACCGCGACGTGCTCGGCCGGCAAGCAGTTGGACGCGCCCGCGATCCAGCACTTCGAGCCCCACAGGAACGCATCCGCCGCCTGATCGTCGGCGCCGGCGATGCGCTGATAGCGGCCGTCGAAGAAGGTGATGTGCTCGAGCATGCGGGCGAACGAGCCCGAACTCTCCTTGATGGCGCAGATCGCCTTGATGTCGGCGACGCCCTCGAGGAACTCCTTGTTCATGTCGACGCCGGTGCGGGCCGGGAAATTGTAGAGGATGATCGGGAGATCAGTGTTCTTGGCGACGAAGCGGAAGTGCTCGATGAGCTCCTTCGTCGAGGGCAGCGAGTAATAGGGCGCCGCCAGCATGATGGCCTGATAGCCCAAGTCCTGGGCGTAGTTGGAAAGCTCGACGATGTCGGTGGGACGCTGGCTGTTGGTGCCGGCATACATCGGCAGCTTTTTGCCGACATGGCTCATGCAGAATTCGAGGCCGCGCTTCCGCTCTTCCATGGTCTGCGCGTAGTACTCACCCGTCGTGCCGTGCGGCATGATTGCGTGCACGCCGTTCTTCATCAGGAAGTCGAGATGCTTCGACCAGGCCTTCTCGTCGACCCTGCCCTGCTTGTCGAAGGGGGTGCAGGTGACGCTGATGACGCCTTTGAAGGCTGGGATTTTCATGGAGGGCTCCTTGGTGTTTGAGCGTTGAATGCGCGGACTGGGATGCGCGGGCTGGCGGAATGGCCCGAGCATAGATTGCACCGGGCGGATTGTCAGGATCGGTGTGGATGTGTAATCGATTTCATGGGGACGGGCAAGATCGGCGAATCCGCAGGATCTGGCCTTCATGGATCAGTTAAGCCGGCTGGCTGGCTTTTTCTTGGCAGGCTTCGACTTTCTTGCCTGTCTGCCGCCAACGCTGTTGACCGCTGCCCATGCGATCGCGCCCTCGGTTGCCCTCCATGCACCGAAGGCGCCGTAGACGTAGCCGACGGCTTCAGTCTCGTCGCCGATGGAGATGTAGGCCGGCAAGCTGCGCGGCATCGCCATGGCACCGGTCAGCAACGGCAGGATATGCTTGTTGCTAGCGATGGCGTGCTTCAGGGCCTTGCGAGAGGTTTCGTGGTCGCCGCTCTTCTTGAAGGCGAGGAGTGCCTTCGACCACAACCATGCCGCCATGCCTTCGTCGTACTGCCCGAGCAACTCCTCGGCTTCCTCGAGCAATCCAAGCAGCAACAGCAGATCGATCAGCAGATAGCGGACGCCCTGATTGTCACCCGGATTGAGAGCGAGCATGCCGCGATAGTGCTCGGCGGCCTCGGCATGCAGACCCTTGGCGGCAAGAGTGAGTGCCAGCCCGTGCCGGGCACGCATGTAGGGACGCGTCTCGAGGAAACCCCAGAAATGGGGAGCGAATTCTTCGAAACCCTCCGGACCCAACACCTTCTCGGCCGCTTTCATAGCGTGGCGATAGAGCGCGATCCGCTCGTCCTCGTCCTTCGCCTGGTACGAAGCCAAGAGGACGTAGGCATCGGCACAGTGTGGCGAGATGGTCAGCGCCTTGAGGGCGTGCTTGATTGCCGATGCTTGGCTCTTGGCATCGAATGCATCGTAGACACTGTCCTGTGCCCGGTCGATTGCAACAGGGTCGACACGGACCTCCAGGTTGGGAAGTGCATCGAGTTTGAGAGCATCGGCTCGCTTCAGGGCTGTTTTCCGCGCCGGTCTCGCAGTTGGCATGTCAACCTCCCGAAATTCCCCGCCAAGGTTAGCGCGGCACCTGAGGCAAATGAAGTCTGGCCCGGCACTTATCCAAGGCTCGCTGCACTTCGCGCCAAGGCCGACGCCCATCAGCGCATCCGCTTCCCCACCGCTTTCGCCTCGGCGACGAATGCCCGGATGAGCGGCGTCATGGGCTCCCGCCCCGGCAGGATCAGGCCGATGTGGTGGGTGACGTCGGGCTCGATGAGCGGAATGGCGGCGAGCGCGCCGGGGCTTTCGAGCGAGTCGGCGAGGCGTGAGGGGATGATCGAGACCCACGGACCGCTCCGGACATGTGTGTAGAGCGTCAGCATGGAATTGCTTTCGAGCGTCGGCGGCGGGGCGCCACCGGCTTCGCTCAGATGCCGGTCGATGAGGCGGCGGTTCTGCATGTCGGGGGTGAGCAGGCAGAGCGGCAGCTTCGTCGCTTCCGCCCAGCTCACCGAGCGCCGGCGGGCGAGCGGGTTTCCCGGCGCCACCAACAACGCATAGCGCTCGACATAGAGCGGCAGCGTCTCGAAGCGGCCGACCGGCTCGTTGTCGATGTAGGAGAGGCCGAGGTCGAGCTCGAGGTTCTCCATGCCCGAGAGGATCGCCATCGAGGTCATCGAGGTGACGGTGAGCCGGGTCTCGGGATAGCGGGTGTGAAAGGGCACCGTCAGATCGGCGACGAAGGGGAGCGCGGTCGGCACGGCGCCGATCTTCAGGTGCCCGGTGACGCCACGCTTGAGCGCATCGACCTCTTCCCGCATGGCGCGCGAATCGGCCACCAGCCGGCGCGCCCATTCGAGCACCTTCAGGCCTTCCGGCGTGAAGCCGCGAAAGCGCGAGCCGCGCTCGACGAGCACCACTCCGAGAGACTCCTCGAGGCTTTTGAGCGCCGAGGACAACGTCGGCTGCGAGACGCCGGCGGCCTCCGCTGCTTTTCCGAAGTGGCGTTCCTTGGCCAGCGCCAGCAGCATCTCGAGCTTGTCGATCATGGGGCAAGACTAGAGCACTTGTCCTCCCAAGTGGATACCGGTTGGTCGAATGAAAGTGCGCCATACCAACAAACCGGACCGGCCTTCCGATTCCGAAGGATCGAAAAACGGTCTAGTGGCCCGTCGCGCCAAAATCGCATGCTCGCCGGGCGTCCGTCCGATTTTGGCGCGACATGAGGGCCACTAGCAATATCATGAGCTTAGTGTGGCGTTCATCGCGCCATAGTTGACTCCGGCCGTGCAGCGCTACTGGTCAACTAAGGCGCGACGCCACACTAGGCCATCGAAGAGCCCCGCCGATATCCCGGCGGCAGCACAATT
>JANNSX010000151.1:0-19701 GCA_031403155.1 Hyphomicrobiaceae bacterium | reverse complement strand
CTGTCTTCATCCCCCGCCCCCTGCCGAATCAGGCAAAGGACTCTAACTGCCGCAGTTTTGCTCCGGCGCGACCGTACAAATCGGCCGCTTCTGTGAGGGATTATTGCTCCGGCGTTTACACACGCTCGCGACTTCTAGGATTGTGCTCCCAATAGCTGCTCTCGACGGTACCTAAGACGACAAGACTGACATTGACGCCCTTGAGCTGGGTTGCCAGCATCGGCCTCGATCCGGCGAGCTACGGGACGCACTCACTCCGCCGAACGAAGGCCGTCCTGATCTATAGACAAACCGGCAATCTCAGAGCCGTGCAGCTTTTGCTCGGGCATTCGAAGATCGAGAGCACGGTTCGCTATCTCGGCATTGAGGTCGATGACGCGATCGAGATCTCAGTAAAGATCGACATCTGAGGTTCGACGCCGTCACGCCACAACCGGACGTCATCGGCGACGAGGAATTCGTCGCCGATTGCAGCTGGTTAGATGTCGGCTCTTGGGAGTGGCCGTGTGATAAGTCAGACGCGCGCCGAACGAGGAGAACGTACTTTCTCTAAAGCGTGAACGGCGGATCAAGCTTGCGCCATGCAGCTGGAGCAGGACCGGCTCGGAGCAAGAGGTTCCCATCCGTACGCGACACTTCGGACTTTTCGCACAGCCTCGGGATCAAGCTCCGAGTGCGCCGCCTGCTGGATCGCGATGGTCGAAGTGATCCTGTAGCGTCAACTCGCGACCCGACGACATGGGCCAGGAGCTGCCTAATGCCCGCACTTGGATGGTGCGCCGCGCAAGGTTTCGTGTTTGTACAATGGCCGACATTTAATCAGTTACGATCGGCGACGGTGTCCTCGTCGTCATGACGTCCGGTTGTGGGGTGTGCCACTGCGCCAGAGCATCCGTAGCGCGGTCATGCCGCAGTCGATCTTGCCGGCCCGCTGTCATGTGCTTGTAACGAGAATCCTCTAGCCGCTGCCGGCATGAAGGACTTCGAGCCAACATTTGGAACAGATCGCGACTCCACCCGGTACCGGGCGATCTTCCTCTCCGATGTCCACCTCGGCACCCGCAACGCGCAGGTGGATGCGCTGCTCGAATTTCTGCGATGTACGGATGCGGACATCATCTATCTCGTCGGCGATATCGTCGATTTCTGGAAGGTGAAGCGTGGAGGCCACTGGCCGCAGAGCCATAACGACGTGATCCAAAAGCTTCTGCGAAAAGTCCGCAAAGGCTCACGGATCATCTTCGTGCCAGGCAACCACGACGACGCCTTAAGGCAGTATGCCGGCAGCACTTTCGGCGGCATCGAGATCGCAAAGACGTCCGAGCATCAGACGGCCACCGGCAAGACCTATCTCGTGATGCACGGCGACGAGTTCGACCTCGTCATTCGCAATGCCCGATGGCTCGCGAAGCTCGGCGACATCGGCTACGACGCGGCGATGTGGGCCAACACGCCACTCAATTGGGTGCGGCAGAGTTTCGGGCTTCAATACTGGTCGCTGTCGGCCTTCCTCAAGTATCGCGTCAAGCAGGCGGTCAGCTTCATTGGCACATTCGAGGCGGCACTTGCCGCCGAGGCCGAGCGCGGAGGCTACGACGGTATCATTTGCGGTCACATCCATCATGCGTCCGACCGCCAAGTCGGCCGCGTGCACTATCTCAACTGTGGTGACTGGGTCGAGAGCTGCACGGCGCTCGTCGAGAACGACAGCGGACAGTTGCAGATTGTGCGCTGGACTACATCCACACGACGCGAACTCGTCCCAGCCGGTGCAGTACGGCAGGCGGCTCGCTCGACGGCGTAGGCCGGGAGAAGAGAGCTGGTGATGATCAAGGCCGTTGAAGGCGTCAGCCAAGCCGGGGCACCGAGCAAGCTCCTGCTCAAGCGTGCGGTTCACCGCCACAGGTGGCGCTCTCGCCAAGGTCTTTCGGAACGCGCGTTTACATGGGTTTTTCGAGGTCTGGTCTACCCGCAAATCTGGGAGGACCCGCTCGTCGACCTGGAAGCGCTCGAGATCGAGCCGGGCTCGCGCATCGCCGCAATTGCCTCCGGCGGCTGCAACGTCATGAGCTACCTCGGCGCCGATCCGGGCTCAGTTCTCGCAGTCGATCTCAACACCGCGCATATCGCGCTCAATCGCCTCAAGATCTCCGCGGCTGCCAACCTCCCGGGCTACGATGAGTTCTACGCCTTCTTCGGAAAGGCCGATGATCGGCGCAACGTCGATCGATACGATCGCTTCATTGCGCCCCGCCTCGACGGGGACACTCGCCGCTACTGGGAGACACGCAACTTCACCGGTGGGCGGCGCATCGCGCAGTTCTCCAAGAATTTCTATCGCCGTGGCGCGCTCGGCCGCTGCATCGGGACCGGGCATGTGCTGGCGCGACTACTCGGAGGCAATCCTGCGATGCTGGTGATGGCCGACACGATTGGGGAGCAAAAGCGCATCTTCGATCAGGAGCTGGCGCCGGTTTTCGATCGACGGGTCGTGCGCTGGCTCATGGATCGGCCTTCCGCGCTCTTCGGGCTCGGCATTCCACCGATGCAGTATGAGGCGCTCTCCGGCAGTCGCCCCATGTCGGCGGTGGTTCGCGAGAGGCTCGAACAGCTGGCGTGCGGTTTTCCGATGGCCGAGAATTACTTCGCACAACAGGCCTTCGGCCGCCGCTACCTGGGCACGAGCGAGGCCGGTCTGCCGCCGTATCTGACCCCCTCCGGCTATCGCGCGCTAAAGGATCGCGGCGATCGCGTGACGCTCAAGCTCATGCCGCTGACAGATGCGCTTGCCGCGGAGCCGCCTCGAAGCATCGACCGGTTCGTGCTGCTCGACGCCCAGGACTGGATGACCGACGGCGTGCTGACAGACCTTTGGCGGCAGATCACGAGGACCGCGTCGCCCCGGGCGCGCGTCATCTTTCGGACAGCCGCGGCACCTACCCTTCTGCCCGGCCGCATACCCTCGGAACTCCTCGGGCAATGGACCTACGACGAGGAGCGTTCGCTGCGGCTTGGAGCAAAAGACCGGTCTGCGATCTATGGCGGTTTCCATCTCTACATCCAGCGCGGTTGAAACTCCACTAGTGTCCTGTCTCCGAAACAAGCACAAAGAATGCCGCGCCCGCGTTTGCTTGTTTCGCAGACGCAAGGACACTAGCAGCTTTGGCTTCTAATGCGGCTTGGTCTCGCAAATGCGTTCGTTGAGCCAGCCCGGTTTTTTGGAAGGCATTTGCGAGACGCCACACTAGGGAGTGCACGGCATGCACATGACGCTCGACGACGCGACCCGCATGGATCGCCACTACCGGTTCCAGCGCCATATCTATGACGCGACCCGAACGCATTACCTCATCGGCCGGAAGCCGATGCTAGCGAAGCTGTCACCGCCCTCGGGGGGCAGCGTGCTCGAGATCGGCTGCGGAACGGCGTGGAACCTGATCCGCGCCGCCAAAACGTACCCGGATGCGCAGCTCTACGGCGTCGACGTCTCTGCGGCCATGTTGGCGACCGCCGGCAATGCCATCGTGCGAAACGGACTGACGCATCGCGTCAGACTGGCGCAAGCCGACGCAACGCGTCTTGACACAGCCAAGGCCTTCGGCATCCCGGCATTCGACCGCGTCTTCATCTCGTACGCACTGTCGATGATCCCCGGCTGGCAGCAGGCGCTCACCGCCGCCGAGCGCGCCGTCGGGCCACGCGGCGAGCTGCACATCGTCGATTTCGGCCAGTGCGAACATTTGCCAAAGCTCTTCAAGGGTGGGCTCGAGCGCTTTCTTGCGCACTATACGGTGACGCCGCGCAAGGATCTGGAGCCGGTACTCGAAAAGCTCGCCGACGCGCGCGGACTCAATCTGGCGTTCGAGCGTCTGCACGGCGGCTATACGGTGCGGGCCGTGCTCTCGCGGCGCTAGCTTATCCACGCCCCCCACCATGCTCTTCATCTGCTTGTCATGTCGTCGTGCTGAAAGGCTCGCGTGCAGTGCACCTGCTCGGCTTCAGGAGGGATGTTCATGAGATTTCTGCGCAGTCTGGCCGCCGCCGCTGTGACGCTTGCCGGCTTGGCGGCCGCACCGGCGCTCGCCGGCGAAAAGATCCGGTTCGCGGTCACCGATATCGATGGCCTCGAGTCGCTCCAGAAGGAGATGGGGCCGTTCAAGGATGCCTTCGAGAAGGCGTCCGGGCTATCCGTCGAGTTCTTCCCGGTCTCCGGCCGCACCGCCGCCGTCGAGGCCATGGCCGCCGAGCAGGTCGACTTCGTGCTAACCGGCCCTGCGGAATACGTCGTCTTCAATGCTCGGTTGAAGGCCCAGCCCGTCGTCACCTGGACCCGGCCCGACTACTACTCGAACGTCGTCGTGCTCGACGGCTCAAGCGCCAAGACACTGGCCGATCTCAAGGGGCAGAAGATCTCCTTCGGCGAGATCGGCTCCACTTCGCAACACCTTGGCCCGGCAACGATCCTGGCCGGTGGCGATCTCAAATACGGCACCGATTACGAGCCCGTGTTCCTGAAGCTCAATGCCGCGGTCGAGGCGCTGATCAAGGGCGATCTCGGGGCCATCGGCATGAACCGCACGCATATCGACCGGATCACGAAGAAATTTCCCGATCAGAAGTTCCGCGTCATCGAGAGGGGTCCGGAGCTGCCGCACGACATGGTGGTTGCCAGCGAGAAGATCCCGGCCGAAACGATTGCCCTCGTCCGCAAGACCTTCGCAGAGAAGGGCGACGAGCTGCTCGCGGCAGTCACGGCGACGGAAGAGAATGCTAAGTACGTCGGCGGCAAGTTCCTGCCCGACGTCACCGACAAGGACTACGACATCGTCCGCCAGATGTACGCCAATGTCGGTGTGACGGAGTTCACGCAGTTCATGGGGCAGTAAGTCCCTTGCCGCGCGACCTGCAACACGTCGTCCCTGTGTCGGGAAAGCCGGCAAGTGCAGAGGCGGGAGCCCATCAGGCTCCCGCTATCTGCGTTGAAGGATTGACGAAGTCATTCGGCGCGCGGTCCGTGTTGTGCGGCGTCGACTTGCCAGTGCCCTATGGACAGTCCGTTGCCCTCATCGGCGCGAACGGCGCTGGGAAATCGACGCTCATCAAGTCTCTGGTTGGTCTCATCGAGCCGGACGCGGGCCGCATCTCCGTCTTGGGTCAGACCATCCAGGGTCTATCGGGCCGCTTGCTTAGAAGGGTGCGCAGCCGCGTCGGCTTCGTGTGGCAGAAGCACAATCTCGTGCCGCGCGCCTCGGTGTTGACCAACGTGCTGCATGGCGCCCAGGCGAGACACTCCGGGCCGCGCACTTGGTCGCAATCGCTCGCCGCGCAAGAGGCGCGCGAGGAGGCCATGCGTTGTCTCGAGGCGGTCGGGTTGCCGGAGGTCGCGCTGCAGCGAGCTGATCAACTCTCCGGCGGCCAATCGCAGCGGGTGGCGCTGGCGCGCGTCCTGATGCAACGACCGGAAATCGTCCTGGCAGACGAGCCCGATGCGAGCCTCGATCCGCAAGCCGGCGACGAGGTGATGCGGCTCCTGTCGCGCATGACGCGAGACAAGGGCCTGACTCTCGTCTTCGTCTCACATCGTCTGCATCATGCCCTCGAGCACGCCGATCGCATCGTTGGCTTGGGGCAAGGCCGCATCCTGATCGACCAGCCGGCCGCCACGGCCCGGCCCGACGAGCTCCGCCGCTTTTTTGCGGAACCGAGGCAATGACCACTGAAGTTGCGCACGCGCCAACGGTTCCGCGGATCGAGCTGAAGAGCCCGCTCGAATACATCGTCTGGCTGCTCCTGCTGCTCATCGTTGTCTGGAGCTTGCAGGGAACAGCGCCCCCACTCGAGGGCTTGGCCAAAGGCTTGGCGCGCCTATTCGCTCCGAGCGGCATGCTGGCTCAGATGTTTCCGCCGGACCTGTCGCGACTCGATCGCGTCATCTGGAAGCTCGTCGAGACGTTGCAGATGGCCATTGCCGGCGTGGTTTTGGGACTGGCGATGGCACTCCCCTTGGCGATCCTGGCTGCTGACGGACTCTCCCCTCACCCGATCTTGAGAGTCGCTGCGCGCGCCTTGATCGCCTTTTTTCGCACCGTGCCCGATCTGATCTGGGCCATCGTCTTCATCATCGTCGTGGGTTTGGGACCGGCCGCCGGCGTCCTTGCCATCATGGTCGACAAGATCGGCTTTGCCGGCCGGTTCTTCGCCGAGGCGATGGAGGAAACCGACAAGGGACCTCGCGATGCCCTGGCCGCGCTCGGCGCTACGCGTATGGGCGTCATTGCTTCGGCGGTGATCCCGGCAGCAATGCCGTCCTTCATCGCGACATCTCTGTTTGCGCTCGAAAAGGCTGTACGCGGGTCTGTCGCACTCGGTCTCGTCGGCGCCGGCGGCATCGGCGTCGATCTGAAGGTGGCGTTCGACCTCTTCGACTACGACCAGGCGCTGACGATCATACTCCTGATTTTTGTTCTGGTACTCGGCGTGGAGCAGGCCAGCGCCTGGATCCGCCGCCGCATCATCTGACTTTCGGGGACACGATCATGCTCGACGCAGCACGCACCGATACCGCTCATCTCACGTGGAACGAGCGCTGGAAGACGGACGAGGGGCGCGCCGACTGGCTGACGCCGGAACCCGATGTCGTCGAATGGGCGGGACGGGCGCGGCTTCGCGGTGCAGCAACCGCACTCGACCTTGGATGCGGGGTCGGCCGCCACTCTCTCGTGCTCGCCGCACTCGGCTTCGAGATTCATGCCATCGACGGCAGCGACATCGGCCTTGCCCATCTCGCCGAAAGTGCCCGGCATCGGAAACTCTCGATTACGACCCGCCAGGGCCTTATGACCGATCTGCCTTACGCGGACGCGTCCTTCGACTACGTCCTGGCCTTCAACGTCATCTATCACGGCGACCGGCCGGTGGTGGCCCAGACCATCAGCGAGATCCGCCGTGTTCTGAAACCAGGCGGCATCTATCAGGGCACGATGCTGTCGAAGCGCGATGTCTCCCGGCTCCGCGGGCGCGAGGTGGCACCGCACACCTTCGTTGCAGAAGGAACCGACGACAAGATCCATCCGCACTTCTACTGCTCCGCGCAGGAACTCGCAGAGCTGTTCGAGGGCTTCGAGCTCATGAGCCTGCTGGACAAGGAGCACAGCCGGCCGGGCTCCTGGCACTGGCATCTGGTCGCCGAGCGACTCTGATGTCGAAAGCAGCGACGGCCTCAAGCGACGCGACCTGCACAGAGCGGCAGACCTGGATGGCGCTCCTCGCCCGGGCGCGGCTCGATGAGCTCGAGCGGACGCTCGACGGTCTTCAGAGCACGCCTTCATACACGCGTCTGCGCGGACCAGAGACGGGTCTCTACATGCTGCGGGGCCGTATGGGTGGCACGGGCCAGCCGTTCAACGTCGGCGAGGCGACGGTCGCGCGCTGCACCATTCAGATCTCGAATGGTGAGATCGGTCACGCCTATGTCCTCGGCACCGACATCCGGCACGCCGAGCTCGCCGCCGTCTGCGATGCGCTGATGCAGGTTCCGGCGCGAGCCGAGGTTCTGCGCACATGGCTTCTCGAACCGATCGAGGCCCGGCTGAAGGCCGAGAGCCTTCGGCGAGCGGGGGAGCGCGAAGCCACGCGGGTCGAATTCTTCACGATGGTCCGGGGCGAGGGCTGAGATGGCAGCACATTTCACCGGAGGATTCGCGGAGCCGCCGATCGAATCGGCGGCGATCTTCCGCGCGGTGTTGGCCGCGATGTCGAGGCCGGGATCGAAGGTCGAACTTGCGACCGGCGTCCGTCCTCCTTCGCCGCTCTCAACCGAGACCGCCGCAGTGTTACTGACACTGGTTGACGCGGATACGCCGCTCTGGGTGGCCCCCGATCTCGCGACGGCGGATGTTTGCGAGTGGCTGCGGTTCCATACTGGCGCTCCGCTCGTCGCCGAGGCGGAGGAAGCGATGTTCGCGGTGGTGACTTCCGGCTCGCCGCTCAACGCCGTTCCTGCGATGTCCATTGGCTCGGCAGACTACCCAGATCGCGCAGCCACTCTAATCCTCCAGCTCGCGCAACTCGGAAACGAACCGACGCATGAGCTCACCGGCCCGGGGATCGAAAGCGTTGTCAGGTTCGATACGACGGTCCTACCGGCCGCAATCCTCACGCTGATCGATCGCAACCGGACGCTTTATCCGCTCGGCATCGACCTCATCGTCACGACGCCGGGAACGGTCGTCGGGCTGCCCCGGTCGACGGCCGTCCGCTGCTTGGAGACCGCCTGATGTATGTCGCCGTCAAAGGTGGCGAGAAGGCCATCGACAATGCTCACGAATTGCTCGCCGCCGAGCGGCGCGGCGATCCCGCGACACCGGAGATCGAGGTCGATCAGATCGCCGGCCAGCTGACGCTCGCGGTCGATCGCGTCATGGCCGAGGGGTCGCTCTATGACCGATCGCTGGCGGCGCTCGCCATCAAGCAATCGCGCGGCGATCTCATCGAGGCGATTTTCCTCATCCGCGCCGCGCGCACGAGCTTGCCGCGCTTCGGCTATGCGCTGCCGCTCGAAACTACGGGGATGGAGATCACCCGGCGGATCTCGGCCGCCTTCAAGGACATTCCGGGCGGGCAGGTGCTGGGTCCGACCTTCGATTACACCCATCGTTTGCTCGATTTCGGCCTCGCGACGCCCGCACCCTCGCCCGAGCGGCCTCAGGCAGAGCCGGCGAGTTCTGCGACCGTGCCGCGTGTCCTCGACCTCATCGGCGCCGAGGGACTGATCGAAACTTCGGGCAAGGACGATACGCCCGCCGAGCCGGGCGACATCACGCGCGAGCCTTTGGGATTTCCGGCGGACCGGGATCTGCGTCTGCAGACACTCGCGCGGGGCGATGAGGGATTTCTGCTTTCGCTCGCTTATTCGACCCAGCGTGGCTATGGCCGCAACCACCCGTTCGCCGGCGAGATCCGCCTCGGCGAGGTGGCTGTCGAGATCGTTCCCGAGGAGCTCGGCTTTGCGATCGACATCGGCACCGTGCTGGTGACCGAGTGCGAGATGATCAACCAGTTCAAGGGGACGGCGGAGACGGCACCGCAGTTCACGCGGGGGTATGGCCTGGTGTTCGGCCAGTCGGAACGCAAGGCGATGTCGATGGCCCTGGTCGATCGCGCGCTGAGAGCGGGCGAGCTTGGCGAGGAGCGCACGTCGCCCGCACAGGACGAGGAGTTCGTGCTCTCGCATGCCGACAATGTGCAGGCGACCGGCTTCGTCGAGCATCTGAAGCTGCCGCACTACGTCGACTTCCAGTCTGAGCTCATTCTCCTGCGTCAGCTCCGCCGCGAGCATGCCGAGCAGAACTCCGCAAATGATTCGGATCGGCTGGAGGCGGCCGAATGAGCACACGCGCCCGGCAAGGTACATTGAACTTCGCCTATCTGAACGAGCAGACCAAGCGCATGATCCGGCGCGCACTGCTCAAGGCGGTTGCGGTTCCCGGATACCAGGTTCCGTTCTCGAGCCGCGAGATGCCGATGCCTTACGGCTGGGGCACGGGCGGAATCCAGATCACGGCCTCCATCTTGAAACCGGACGACGTCCTGAAGGTGATCGACCAGGGTGCCGACGACACGACGAACGCCGTCAGCATCCGCAAGTTCTTCGTTGCGACGTCAGGCGTCGCCACCACGACGGAGACCGAGCAGGCGACCATCATTCAAACGCGCCACCGGATTCCCGAGAGGCCGCTCCGCGAAAATCAGATCCTCGTCTACCAGGTGCCCATTCCGGAGCCACTGCGCTTCCTCGAGCCGCGCGAGACAGAGACGCGCAAGATGCATGCGCTCGAGGAGTATGGCGTCATGCATGTAAAGCTCTACGAGGACATCGCCCGCTTCGGCCACATCGCGACGAGCTACGACTATCCGGCGCTGGTCAACGGACGGCACGTTTTCGATCCATCGCCGATCCCGAAGTTCGACAATCCGAAGCTCGACCGATCGAAGGCGTTGCAGCTGTTCGGCGCGGGGCGGGAGCAGCGCATCTATGCGATCCCGCCCTACACCACCGTGAAGAGCCTCGACTTCGAGGATCATCCCTTCACGCTCCCGACCTGGGAGCAGAGCTGTGCTCACTGCGGATCAAACACGAGCTATCTCGACGAGATCATCGTCGACGACGAGGGCAGCCGGCTCTTCGTGTGCTCGGATACGGACTACTGCACCCGGCGGCAAGCCGATGGGCATCACGGCTCGGGCCTCCCGGTGAAGCTTGCGTCTGTCGAGGCCGCGCCATGAGCCCTGACGACAACAAGCCTCTGTTGCAGGCACGCGGGCTGACCAAGCGTTACGGCCATCGCGTCGCGTGCAAGGATGTCACCTTCGATCTGTGGCCGGGCGAAGCGCTCGCCGTCGTCGGAGAGTCGGGCTCGGGCAAGACCACGCTCATCAAGTGCCTCTCCACCCAGGTCGAGGCGACCGGCGGGACCATCTCCTATTGCGGCCGCGACGGCATCCTGCGCGATCTCTCGATCATGAGCGAGCCGGAGCGCCGCTTCCTCATGCGTACGGATTGGGGCTTCGTTCATCAGGATGCGCGCGACGGGTTGCGCATGGGCGTTTCGGCCGGCGCCAATGTCGGCGAACGCATGATGGCCGTTGGCGACCGGCATTACGGCCGGATTCGCCAATCGGCCCTCGATTGGCTCGAGCGGGTCGAGATCGAGAACGGCCGGATCGACGATAGCCCATGGAGCTTTTCGGGCGGCATGCGGCAGCGTCTGCAGATCGCGCGCGTGCTCGTTTCCAAACCCCGCCTCGTCTTCATGGACGAGCCGACCGGCGGGCTCGACGTTTCCGTGCAAGCCCGGCTTCTCGATCTGCTGAGAGCGCTCGTACGTGACCTTGGTCTCGCCGCCGTCATCGTCACGCACGATCTGGCGGTTGCCCGTCTCCTCACCGACCGGATCATGGTCATGAAAGGGGGCGAGGTTGTCGAGGAAGGACTAACCGATCAGGTCCTGGACGATCCTCAGCACGCCTACACACAGCTTCTGACCAGCTCCGTCTTGACCGTTTGAGGGCTGAGGAGATGACCGTGACATCAGCCATTTCCGTTCGCGACCTCTCGAAGTCCTTTGTTCTCCACAATCAGGGCGGCGCCCGTATTGATGTTCTGGGTCAGGCCAGCTTTGACATCGCCTCCGGGGAATCCGCCATCCTGCTCGGTCCATCGGGGTCCGGTAAATCGACCCTCCTCAGAATGCTCTACGGCAACTACCGGCCGACCGCCGGCAGCATCGGAGTCCACCATGCAGGTCAAGTCGTCGACATCGCCCATTGCCTGCCGAGAACGCTCCTCGAGGTGCGCCGACACTCGCTCGGCTGGGTCAGCCAGTTCCTGCGCGCCATCCCGCGTGTGCCGACCCTCCGGCTGGTCGAAGAGCCGATGCTCGCCCGCGGCGTTGAGCGCGCGGCAGCTTCGGCGCGAGCGAAGGACATCCTGGCGCGCCTCAATGTTCCCGAGCGGCTGTGGGCGCTGGCTCCGGCGACCTTCTCCGGCGGCGAGCAGCAGAGAGTCAACATCGCCCGCTCGCTCGTCGATCCGGCGCCCATTCTGCTACTCGACGAGCCGACGGCCTCGCTCGATTCCGGCAATAGCACCGTCGTCGTCGACCTCATCAATGAGGTCCGCCGGGCCGGGACGACGATCGTCGGCATCTTCCACGATGAAGCCGTGCGCGATCGCATCGCAACGCGATTGATCGACCTGTCGGCGTTCAAATGCGCGCACTCACCACGAGGTCAGCATGACTGAGACCATCATCACCAATGCCCGCCTCGTGCTCGAGAGGGAGGTCGTCGACGGTACGATCGTGTTCGACACCGATGGCATTCGCGACGTGTCGAGTGGCCGGAGCCAGCTCCCCGTGGCGATCGATGCGAATGGCGACTTCATCGCACCCGGTCTCGTGGAAATGCATACGGACAATCCGGAGAAGCACTTCGTGCCCCGGCCGAATGTCATTTGGCCCAACCGGATCGCCTCCGCTCTTGCCCATGACGCGCAGATGGCGGCCGCCGGCGTCACGACGGTTTACGATTCCGTTTGCGCCGGCTCGATCAGCGGCGAGAAGGACTACCGGCGGCGCATTTTTGGCGATGTCGTCGAGGCCGTAAGCGAAGGCACGGATGCCGGTCTCTTCCGCATCGATCACAAGATCCACATCCGGTGCGAGCTGACGGCCTCGACCTTGCTCGAGGACCTCGAGCCCCATCTCGGCAATCCGCTGGTTCGCCTCGCCTCGCTCATGGATCACTCGCCGGGCGTGCGCCAATACCGCAACCCCGAGCTTTTGAAACGCTACTATGTCGACGCGGGCGAGCATACCGAAGAGAGCGCGGATCGCGAGCTGGCGCGGCGGCTCGAGTTCGGTCCGGCGAACCTGAAACGGCACTGGCCGATCGTCGTCGAGATGTTCCGGTCCCGCGACGTCATCCTGGCCACCCACGACGATACGACCGAGGACGATGTCGCCTTGGCGGTCAGCTCCGGCGCCGTCATCTCGGAGTTCCCGACCACGGTCGAAGCCGCCACGGCCGCCAAGAGAGCCGGTCTAGCGACCATTGCCGGCGCGCCCAATGTGGTGCGCGGGGGCTCGCACTCGAGCAACGTTTCCGCGACTGAGTTGGCGCAGAGCGGTCTCCTCGACGGCCTCTCCTCGGACTATGTACCGGCCAGTTTGCTACAGGCGGTCTTGACGCTTTCGGCCTCTGAAGCGATCTCGCTTCCGGCGGCCATGGGCATGGTGACCTGGAAGGTCGCGGATATGGTGGGTTTGCATGACCGGGGACGCCTGACACCGGGACTGCGCGCCGACATCCTGCGGTTCCGCGAGCACCGGGGCACCCCGATCGTCGTGGCGCTTTGGTCGGAAGGAGAGCGCGCGCTTTGACGGCCTCGGCCCGCTACGCCATCTACCATGCGCCAGATGCGTCGAGCGATCTGTGGCGGTTCGGCTCCCGCGTCATCGGCTATGATGCCGCGACAGGTTTGGATGCGCCCTACGACAAACCGCCGGGTTACAGCTGCGCCGAATGGCAGGCCTTGATTGGCGATGCCAGCAAGTACGGCTTCCATGCCACGCTCAAGGCGCCCTTCCGTCTTGCCGCGACGTCGACCCGCGACGAGCTGATCGATGCTGTCGCCCGCCTCGCGGGCCGACTCGAGCGGGTTCGGATCGGCGAGCTGATGATTGCGCCGATCGGGCCCTATGTCGCCCTCGTGCCACGAGAGCCATCGAGCGCCCTGAGAACCTGCGTTCAAACCATTGTCGAAGACCTCGAGCCGTTTCGGGCGGCACTGACGCGAGCCGAGCGCGAGCGCCGCAAACCCGCGCTGCTGTCCGCGCGCCAATTGGAGCTGCTGGACCGCTTTGGCTATCCCTACGTTGCCGAGGAATTCCGTTTCCACATGACGCTCGCCGGTCCCCTGCCGGACAGTGTGCGGGGAGCTATCATCGAGGCGCTCGATGAAACGTATCGGGCCATCGCAGAGCAATCGGAGATCTGGCTTGATCGCATCGCCATCTTCGAGCAGCCAACGCCCAAGAGCCGCTTCCGAGTTATTGTGAGTCAGGCGATCGGTTGAGACCGGCCGCTTGCCGAAGGACGCGCACGAAAGCATCACCTGCGATCTCGATCGCTCCTTCGTTACGAATCTCGATGGCATCCGGCGGCACAGGCTCGGCCACGGCGCGCACAAGCCTGTTCGCAATGCTCTCTGCCGTCTCCCGGCCCCGCTGCGATAACCTTTGCGCCAAAACGTCTGGACTCGCGGTGATGTTAGCGACAAGCAGCCGGCCGGCGAGAGCCTTGGCAGGTCCAACTGCGCGTCGCGAGGTATTAGCAATGACTACTTTCCCAGCGTCCAGCGTGTCGGCAATCGAGCGCGGCACACCATAGGCCAAGCCGTGCGCCCGCCAAGTCAATGCGAAGGCTCGATCTCGCTCGGCGATCTCGAAGGCTTCGAGCGTCAGCGAGTCGTGATCTTCGGCATCCGCGGCGGCCGGCCGCGTGACGACTCGCCTCGCGAATACGAAGCAAGTCTCGGCGGCGAGCACCTGCTGTGCGTAAGCTATAAGCGTGTCCTTACCCGCGCCCGAAGGGCCGACCACGAGCACGAGCGTCCCGGTCGGCGATCGCGCGTCCAGCTTCGCAGATGTCTGTGGTGACTGCCGCACGAGCGTCCGCCTCTGTTGCCGCAAACTGTAGTCTAACTGTCATACACGTCAGCTAGACGACAGGCGCCCGCTGGATCTCAAAAAGGCTCAATCCATGCCCAAGAAGCTCGGTCCAACGCCTCTCATTCACCCCGAGGCCGAGGTCCGCGATAGCCGTCTCGGCGTCTACACGGAGATCGGACCACGCACGTCCTTCGTCGAATCGACGCTTGATGACTACTCCTATGTCGTCAACGACAGCGATGTGATCTACACGACCATCGGCAAGTTCTGCTCGATCGCCTCGCACGTCCGGATCAATCCCGGCAATCATCCGATGCAGCGCGCGTCGCAGTCTCACTTCACCTATCGTGCCAGCGCTTACTTTGAGGGGGCCGAGGATGATGCGGCTTTCTTCGAGTGGCGGCGGGCGCATCCGATCGTTATCGGACACGATGTGTGGATCGGGCACGGTGCGGTCATTCTGCCCGGCCGGAGTATTGGCACGGGGGCCGTCATCGCCGCCGGCGCTATCGTCACACGCGATATCGGACCCTACACGATCGTAGCCGGCAATCCGGCACGCCTCATCCGACCCCGGTTCGACAACTCGATCGCTCAGGCGTTAACAAAACTCGCTTGGTGGGACTGGCCGCACGCGAAACTCGCGGAGGCCTTGCCCGACTTCCGCCAGCTGCCGGTCGACGCGTTCATCGCGAAGTATGCCTGACAGCTTGTGGATAGCGCATTCCGGCGCCTGGGACGCCCACGTCCTGTCACACAGCTGAAATGTGCCTGTGATCAGTGGCCCCCGTCGAGAAAGTCCGATGGAGAGCGCCATGATCGAGTTTCGCCACGTGCGCAAGCAGTTCGCCGCCAAGGTCGCGCTCGATGACGTGTCCTTCACGATCGACCGCCCGCAGATGATTGGCATCATCGGCCGGTCGGGTGCCGGAAAGTCAACGCTGCTCAGGATCGTCAACCGTCTGACACCTGCGACCGCAGGATCCATCGTGGTCGATGGCCAGGATATCCTGATGATGAGCGGCAAGGCCCGCCGCAGCTGGCAGAAGAGCTGCGCGATGGTGTTCCAGCAGTTCAATCTTGTGCCGCGTCTGGACGTGCTGACGAATGTAATGCTTGGCCGTCTCAACGCCATGGCGACTGTTCCGAGCCTGTTCAAGATGTTCGGACCGGCCGATCGGATGCGGGCGCTCGTGGCGCTCGATCGCTTGGGCATCGCCGATACGGCACTACAACGCGCCGAGACTCTCTCCGGCGGCCAGCAGCAGCGCGTTGCAATCGCCCGCGCACTCGTGCAGGAGCCCAAGATCGTGCTCGCCGACGAACCCATCGCCTCGCTCGATCCGCTCAACGCCAAGCTCGTCATGGAAAGCCTGCGCGGCATCCATGATCGCGACGGCCTGACCGTCATCGCCAATCTCCACACGCTCGACACAGCGCGCAACTACTGCGACCGCATCATCGGCATGCGCGCCGGCAAGCTCGTCTTCGACGGCACCGCGGCCGAGCTCACCGCCGATGTCGCCCGCGAGATCTATGGCGCCGGCAAGGATTTCGACGAAGCGACGACTTCGACCGAGATCGAGCGCCCGAAACAATTCCGCCCGGCTTGGGAAAGCGGTGCCACGGCCCGCCCCGCCGAGGCGGCCGCAGCGGCAACCTGATGCCCGGCGGCTGAGAGCTTCCCCCAATCGTTCGGGAAGGTGTTTCAACACGAAGAGGTAGACCATGAAGCTGATCAAGACACTGGCGGCGATTGCCCTAACGGGCCTTTCGCTTGGCGCACTTCCGGCAGCTGCCGAAGAGATGAAGGAGTTCCGTGTCGGCATTCTCGGTGGCGAGAACGAGGCGGACCGCCTGCGCAACTTCTCCTGCCTGCAGAAGCATCTGGGCGATCTCTTCAAGATCGGCGCCGACAATGTGAAGCTTTTCCCGGCCGCCGACTACGACGGCACCGTGCAAGGTCTGCTCGGCGGCACGCTCGACTATGCGGAACTCGGCGCCTCGGGCTATGCCAAGGTCTATCTTTCGGATCCCAAGGCCGTCGAGGTCATCCTCACGACCGAACAGCAGGACGGCTCGACGGGCTATGTGTCAGTCGGCGTGGTCAGGGCTGACTCGGGCATCAACACGATCCAGGACATGAAAGGCAAGAAGGTCGGCTTCGCCGATCCCGACTCGACCTCCGGTTACCTCATTCCTCTGGTCGAGCTGCCGAAGACCGTCGGCGACATCAAGACGTTCTTCGGCTCGACCGAGTTCACCGGCGGCCATGAGAACTGCACGCTCGCCGTCGTCGACAAGAAGGTCGACATGTGCACGACCTGGGCCTCGGGCATCGGCAATTTCGACGAGGGCTACACGTCCGGGAATCTGCGGAAGATGGTCGACAAGGGCGTGCTCAACATGAAGGACCTCAAGGAGGTCTGGCGCTCGGCTTCGATCCCGAACGGTCCTGTGGTCGTTCGTTCCTCGCTGCCAGCTGAAGTCAAGTCGAAGTTCAAGGCCTTCATGATGAAGCTGCATGAGACCGACAACGCCTGCTTCCAGGCGATCCAGGGCGGCGAATTCAAGCGCCTCGTCGAGATGGGCCATGAATTCTACCTGCCCATCATCGAGGCCCGCAAGGCCAAGCAGGGCGGCAGCTGATCCGAGCGCCGAAGCACGTCGAGAGGCCCGCGCCAGCGGGCCTCTTTCCTTGGGGGCGGCACCAATGATGACCGTTGCCGACGCTACCAGCTCGGTCAATGTGCAGATCTTCGAGCGGCAGTACCGTCGCCTCGCCCTGCAACGGAGTCTCTACACCTGGGGGTCCGTCGGCCTGCTCCTGGCTGCGCTAACGGCTTCGCTCTGGTTCGCCAACGAGGCCAACGCCGGCAAATTCTGGGACCGCCTCCCCCATGTCTTCGATTTCGTCGGCTGGCTCGTTCCCTCCGACTGGAACGATGTCTGGCGGGCCATGTTCGACCTGCCGACGCCGAACGACAATGGCAGCCAGGAAACGGATTTCACCGAGCACCGCCACTACATCACCACGTCGTTCTACATCCCGGAGTACTTTTTCAAGATTTGGGAGACGGTCAACGTCGCAGTGCTGTCGACGCTGATCGCCTTCGTCATCGGCCTTGCGCTTTGCTTCTTGGCGGCTGCCAACGTGACTCGCAGCCGAAGCATTCGGTTCGCCGTGCGCCGGGTGCTCGAGCTGTTCCGGGCCTTTCCGGAAATCGTGATCGCGGGACTTTTCGTTGCCATCATCGGCCTCGGTCCGATCCCGGCAATCATCGCCGTGACCATCCACACGATCGGCGCGCTCGGCAAATTGTTCTTCGAGGTCGTCGAGAATGCGGACATGCGGCCCGTCGAGGGTGTCAGCTCGGCCGGCGCAAGCTGGCTGCAGCAGATCCGGTTCGGCCTTGTGCCCCAGGTTCTGCCGAATTTTCTCTCATATGCCCTCCTCCGGCTCGAGATCAATGTCCGCGCATCGACGATCATCGGCGCGGTAGGGGGAGGCGGCATCGGCGAGCAGCTGCGTCTGTCAATTTCGAACAGCTACGGCGCCAAGGCTTGCGCGATCATCTTCCTGCTGTTTCTGACCATCGTCGCCATCGACCAGTTGTCGGCCTATCTGAGGCGCCGGCTGGTCGGTGGCCATTCGTTCGCGCCAGCCTGAGGACGCGACATGACAGATCGCACCACGTCACTCGACGGCACGAATGGACTGAGCGAGATCCATCGCGCTGTTCTGCATGTCCCGGTCTCCAAGCGCCTCCTGCCTTGGATCGTGACGGCCTTGATCGTCGGCTATGCCGTTTATGCCGTCTGGTTCTTCAATCTCGGCTCCGTCCTGCAGGGCGGCCAGTGGGAACGGGGCGCGGCCTCGATGGCGGATTGGATCTCCTACGAGATCCGGCCGCAGCTCAAATACAAAGGTAACCGGATCGATGTGACGTTTGCCCGCTTCGACCCCATCGGCCCAAACCCCAATCCGGATTGGATCACCGGCAAGGGCAGCGACCGCGTGACGTTGATCTTCGGCTCGACCGAGAAGAGCCTGACGATGACACCGACGGCCTATGTGGCTCGCGTCGGTTCCGAGACCTACGAGATCGCGCGCACGCCCACCCGGCTCGAGGCACCAACGCGTCCACTGCCGCCGTTCGTGCAGTACACCAATGGCAGCTACCGGGCGTTCTTCGGTGTCCACGGCTATGCGGACCTCTACGAAAATCGGGCAGTGGCCCGGCGCCGCTATTTCGGCTGGGCGAACTTCTGGTTCGATCCGGCATCACCGTTCTGGAAGATGTCGCTCTCAGAGTTTGCCACATCGGTGACGTCAGGCGAGCAGCTCGATCCAGCGCAAAGCAACGCGTCGCTCGCCCTCGACCATTTCCTCAACAACGCCGAATGGCAACACGCCGACGTATTCTCCAAGTTGCTGCAAACCATCGTCATGGCTTTCGTCGGCACGCTTTTCGCATTCCTCGTCGGCTTTCCGCTGGCATTTTTTGCGGCGCGCAACATCACTCGCTCCGTCGTGGTCAATCAGCTCTTCAAACGGTTCTTCGATTTCCTACGTTCCATGGACATGCTGATCTGGGCCCTGTTCTTCACGCGCGGCTTCGGGCAGGGACCGCTCGCAGGTATCTCTGCAATCTTTCTCACCGACACCGGAACCCTCGGAAAGCTCGCGACCGAGGCGCTCGAGAACGTCGACAACAAGCAGCGCGAGGGTGTGCAATCGGTCGGCGCAGCGCCGATCCAGATCCAGCGGTACGGCATTGTTCCGCAAGTCTTGCCGATCATTGCCAGCCAGGCGCTCTACTATTGGGAAAGTAACACCCGCTCCGCAACTATCATCGGCGCCATGGGAGCGGGCGGCATCGGATTGAAGTTGCTCGAGGCCATGCGCACCAATCAGGATTGGGAGAACGTCGCCTACATGGTCTTGCTCATCCTGTTCGTGGTCTACGTTTTCGATGGCCTCTCAACGTGGTTGAGGCGCAGGCTCGTGAGCCCATCCCACACGTGACCGGCAACCGGCGACCCACCGCGACCAGGTTCTGACCGCCAACGGCCTCATCGAGCGTGAACTTAATTTTTTCGATTATTTTCAGATATCTAAACTGTCATACTCGCGTTGTGTGGATGGCCTAGAAGGACGGCGAGCGAGGATCGCTCGCGGCCGCACTTCAGAAAAGCAGAAGACTGCGGCCATCCTCACCTAGCGACAGGGGTATCTCGTGAAATCCTCCACCAAACTCTATGGCATCTCTCTGGGTCTTGCCGTTCTCATCGGCTCGACCGGCGGGGTCAACGCCCGCGACCATATCAAGATCGTGGGCTCCTCGACTGTCTACCCGTTCACCACGGCCGTTGCCGAACAGTTCGCCAAGTCGACCGGCGCCACGGCCCCCGTTGTCGAGTCGACCGGAACGGGCGGCGGCATGAAGCTGTTCTGCGCCGGCGTCGG
>JANNSX010000150.1:0-14818 GCA_031403155.1 Hyphomicrobiaceae bacterium | reverse complement strand
CTCCCGCGGAGGAGGGCCGGGAGGCGCTGAAGAAGAAGGTGGCGCACCTGGAGCGCGACCTCAGGGCGGCGCGGGAGCTGGTGGACCTGATGCGGACGCTGCCCGCGTGGAGGACGTCGTCGGCTCCGGAGCGGCCGCCGGGGAGGAAGGATGCCAAAGCGCATGGCTCAAGGCCCAAGCCACGCCAACGGTGCCTAAGAGGGTGAGCATCCTCAACATCATCGCACTCCAGAACTAAGCCCGCATATCTCACACGGATAGGGCTGCGATCCGACCAGGCGGAGTCCGGACCACACGAGCGAGCGGCGAAAAGCGTATCTGGGAATACGGTTGAGCCGCTCGCTCGTGTGGACGGCCCGCCTCGTCGGACCTGAAAGGCGGGGCGAAAGTGGCGACAGGCTGCGTTGGGACGCTCGACCGTATTCCCAGATACGCTCATCGCGTCCCGTTCGTCCCGCCGGAGGCGGGCAAGAAAAGAATGGGCCTGCCGCCACTTTCGCCTCCGTCGCGACCCGATCCGTGTGAGATATGCGGGCTAAAGCTTCCCCACACCAGCCGCGACCCTCTATCCGCGCGGCGCTGTCGCCCCGAGCCGTGAAGGGCGGACATGCAACTCACTTTAGCGACCGCCGGTTGCTCCGGATACCCCGTTTCGAAAAGATTCTTCTGGCCAAAGAGAGTGTTGTGCAGCCGCGACGGGCATCATGCGCAAGATATCCCGCAGCAATGCGCCGTTTGATGGGATGCGGCGCGGACCGCTCGCGTCGAGAATGTGGCGGTCCCGCAACATTTTTCCCTCGAGAGGAAAGCGGGTTGGGCTAAAATTAGCTCCGAGATGCTCATAAGCGCCTGCTCAAGCGTGCGGGACCTAGGCTTCATGGGCGCTTGCGGATCATTCGCCTACCGAATGTGATCTATAGGCAGTAGGTGGACCCGAGCGAGGCCCCATATGCAGAGCGAGTCAGCTGCCTGTGGAAAATTATCCACAGTCCAGGCGCGAACCACGGGTGTGCTACCAAATCGACGGCACTCGCCAGACCACATCGCCAAACCCTTATTAAACCTCCTCGAATCAGCTAGCGTCCAAATCCAGGGGGCAGAAGCAGAGGCCTGCCGAGAGGTTGTTTGCGCGTAGCCGGGAAAAGATTTCCACAGGCTCGTTCCGCGTTTTGCCTGTATCCGGCCGAAAATCTCTCGAGCGGCGACAGCCAGGGCTGCGATCGGGTGGCAACAGACATCGCGCGGGTGCAATCCCGTCCGGTTCTGCGGTCGCCCCAAAGCCATCGGCTTTCGGGATATCCGCCGAAGCATTGTCCCCCAGTTAGGCGTTCGTCGTGGTTCGGGCGATCCGGCCCGGATCATTCAATAAGGGGGCAGAGCACATGAAACATGCTCTAGGTATATTCGGCGTGATAGCCGCCGCCGCGTTACTGGCGGTCTCGGCCGCCATGAACTGGCGGTTCGGCTACAGTCTCGGGAAATCCGAGCTGGACTCGCAACTCTTGGGCGCGGCAAGTGTCGCCGCGGATGTGCTCAAGGCACTGATACCTTTCTTCATTTTTGCCGCGATCCGAAGCCGGCAGTGGCCACAGGCCGCTGCGGCGGGATTGCTCTGGGGCGTCGTCCTCACCTATTCGCTGACCTCGGCGCTGGGCTTTTCGGCCCTCAATCGCGCCGACACGCAAGGTCAGCGCAAGGCTGATGCGGCGACCTACGAGAGCATCAAGGCCGATCTCGACAAGGCCCGCGAGCAGCTCGCCTGGGTGCCACAGCACCGGCCGGCCGCAGCCGTCGAAGCCGAGATCGCAGCCAAGAAGCAATCGAAGCGCTGGTCCGCCACCAATGAGTGCGCCAACGCCACGACGAACGGAAGCCGGACTTTCTGCCGCGAGCTCAATCTGCTCGAGGCCGAGATGGCTGCCGCCGTCGGCGCTTCGCAAATGCAGGAACGGATCGACAGCCTCCGGACGAGCCTTGCGGCAGCGACATCTTCCGTCGCGCTTGCCGGCGCCGATCCGCAGGCAACCGTGCTTGCCAATCTGTCGGGCCAGAACGAAGAGCTCGTCGAGACCGCGCTTACCGTATTGGTGGCGCTGCTCGTCGAGCTCGGGTCTTCGCTCGGCTTTTTCGTGGCGCTTTCGACATGGAAGCTCCACGAGCGGCGTGAGCCCGAGACGGTGGCGATGGCCACCTCCGTGGCCGTGCCGGTCACCGGCGCTGTCATCAGCGCCAACGACAACCGCTCTGTGGTTGCCGCACCAGCCAAGCTGGTCGCACCGCAGGCGGATGTCGAGCGTTTCGCCAATGATCGTATCGAAATCTCGGAAGGAGAAACACTCACTGCAACGGAACTCTACGAAGACTATTGCGATTGGTGCGAGGAGCACCGTCGCGAACGTATGACGATGCCCGCATGGGGACGTCAGTTCAGCGAGCTCGGCTTCGCCAAGAAGAAGAGCCAGGGATTGATCCAATATGTCGGCATCCGGTTGCAGTCGGGATTGAGCGATATGATCGAAGGAGGGGTGAAGCTGCCTGAGCTGCCCCGAAGGGTCGCCTAGCACTTCACTTCAATCGAACGGCCGGCCTTCGGGCCGGCCGTTTCGTTTCTGGGGCGGCATGCCAGCGATGGCAGCCGCCCTTTTCTTTTGGGGGTGAGGCCGATCCGCCATAGACCGGGGGAAAGGCGGCCGCACCATAGTTTCGCCCCTTCTCATGGCGATGCCGTTCGGCTAGGGGAAGGATCAGGACGCAAGGGCCGGCGGCCCAGTTGTCAGCGGATGTTCGTCATGATGTGGCGTTCGAGTGTGTCGCTCCTATTGGTGCTCGGCCTTGGCGCCTGTAGCGCCGCGCCGGACACCGCCGCCGTGACGGGAACCTCCGCAGCGGTTGCCGTCCCCGCGCCCAAGCCCGCCACGCGCACCCAAATCTCCCGGCTGCGCTGCAAGACCGTCCTCGGCGAGGTCGAGGGGTTCGGGAAGGAGAGCGTCCGCGCGACCGCCGAGCAAAGCCGCCTCAAGGCCATCGCCGCCGAGGAGGCGCACCGGAAAGATATCGGCCAGAAAGTCGCCAGCGTCGATCTGCAGGAGACCGAGTGCGTCGCCGTCTATCCGATCGGGCCTGAGGAATGGCTCTGCATGGCGCGCGCGAAGGTCTGCGCGCTGCCGTGAGACGGATGTTCACCACCTGCTAACCTCGCCGCCTCAGCTCCTTTCAATCCGGATCGGGTAGCCTCGACCCTGACGAATGCCGCGTGACGCTGGCTGAAGAGGGTTGCCGTGCCGACTGAGAAGGTTGCCGAGACTTTTGGGTCGCTCCTATGGAGTGCGGGCGCCGTGCTCGGCTGCCTGGTCCTCTTCCTGGCGGTCAAGCGCTGGCGGAAGGGCGAGCCGATCCTCACCCGGCAAGACCTGCTTAAAAGCGTCGACTTGGCTCTATGGATGGGCTTGCTGCTGGCGCTGATCCTGTCGCAGGACATCGTCGAGTTCATGGGCTGGCCCGATTGGATGGGCTTCGGCATTTGCGTGGCGGCGGCCGGCTTGCTGGCGATGCCGTGGTTCTGGATCCACAGGCGGATCGAACGCGCCAAGCAGAAGAATTCCGCGACACAGGCCAAAGCCAATCCGGACTTCAAGGGCGCGGCCCGGGTCAATGAGCCGCCCCCCTCCATCGGGTTGCGTCCGGCCTCGAGCCTCGAGGGTTTGAAGATTGCGGCCGTGGCCTTGCTGCCGATCGCGGTCATCACCGCGTTATCATTCTGGCTGCTGAGCCTCGATAGCCCAGCCTCGCTCTGGCTCGCCCTGGCGCTTTGCCTCGGCGTGCCATTCTTGTTCCTCTTCGGCCGCTGGCCGGGCAACATTCGCATGCGCGCCGAGATCGACATCCTCGCGCCGGTCGAGCGCGTCTGGCACGAGGTCAATACGCACGAGACGAAAGAGCACCCGCTGCCGATGTATGCCGGCATCGTCAAACTCGATGGTCCCGGCCGGCGATTTGCCATGCAGGTGCGTGACTTCTCCAATTGCCCCGACTGCGGCTGGCCGAAAGGACTCGATACCATCGATCATGAGGTCGTCGTCGAGGTGCTCGATAGCCTTTGGGAGCAGCGACACATGACGCGCGTGCATCCGGCGGTCTCCGGCGGCATGTGGTTCGTGCGGCGTATGTTCAAGGCGATGGATTCCGAGACGAAGCTGACGCCCATCCCCGGCGGCGTGCATGTCGAATCGGTCTGCACCTTGGTCAGGCCCGCCATGTTCGTCGCCTTATCGACGCTGTTCATGAACACCTCGCGCCAGTCGCTCGAGTTCCTGAAGGCCTATCTCGAAGGCACGCCCTTGCCGCCTGAAGTCAAGCAGATGCAGGATCAGGTCGACGCCATCCGGCGCTCTGAGAAGATCTGCGCCTGCAGCCGCAGCGGCAAGCCGACGCCCCTCGATCCGAAGCCGACAGTGGCGTAGCTTGTAGAGTCAGATCCCTCGGGACTGACCTACCGTCAAAACCAAATCCACCTCACAGCGCCGCCGCCGACCGCTCGGTCAGGCGGAGGAACGCTTCCGCTCCCCGCAAGCGGAATCGTCCCTCGCCGATCCCGGCGCCTTCGATCCGATCGATGCGGAAAGTGCGGACGTCCTCGCGCAGCCGGTCCCAGCACAGCAGATACCAGGCGGGCATGCTGAGATAGAGATAGTGTGGCTCGACCTCGCGCTGCGTGACGCGGCCGCGCTGATCGCGATAGGCGATCCGGAGGGGTCGCATCTCCAGGAAGGCGCGGCCGATCTCGCCCACATGCTTGCAGGCGTGCGGCCGGTAGCCGGCGAGCACCTGGGCGGAGACGAGGGAACCAACGAGGATGCGCCGCCGGAGCAGCTTGATCTTCTCCTGCTCGGCTCTTGGAAACACATTGGCGAGCTTCTGGCGGATGCCGCGCAGGCGGCCGAGCAGAAGCGGCGAATCCATCTTCTCGGCGATGACGGTCGCGAGCAGCAGGTCGATACTCTCCTGAGCGTCGAGCTGGATGCGGCCGAGCCTTTGCCCGATGGCCAGCCGCATGCCGCCGCCGCGACCGCGCTCACTGTCGAAGACGTTGCCGCGTTTACCCAGAAGCTCGAGATCGCGCGCCACGGTGCGAACGCTGACGCCCAAGGCCTCGGCCGCCGCGCGCATGGTAAACGCCTCGCCATCGCCGGCGAGGCCCTGCAAACGGTCGAGACGGTCCAGCCTGGAAAGGTCACTTCGCTTCGGCATCGAAGAAATATGCCTTAAAATGACATATAACGGAATAGTCTCCAGCCATCGACAGCCGAGGAGACCCGAGATGACGACAGCATCGCTCGAAAACGCACCCTTCCGCCTCAAGGCCGGCGTGGGCGAGACCGATCTCGCGAAGGCCTCGGCGGCGCTGCAGGCGGCCTTCCTCGCGGCCCAGCCCAGCTTCGGTATTTTCGCGCCACGAAGTGTGGCACTCAATTCAGCGATCGGGTACTAGCAAGGTCGTGAACGCGGGCAACAACACGGGACAGTTGCACACCATGGCGGCGGCGGCCAAGGCGGCGCTCGCGGCCGGGACGCTTGTGTTCCGTCTTTCCATTCATTGATCCAGCTTCGCCGGATTCAAGTGAATGGGCCGGAACACTACAACAGCCGGAAAGCCGGCTGCCTCGCCTGTCCGCTGCCTCAGCGCTGCCGCAGCGCCAAGGGCGAGCGGCGGACCATTTATCGGTGGACGCAGGAAGCCGTGCTCGAACGCCACCGCGCCCGCATGCGGAGCAAGGACGCCGAAGGGCTCGCCGGGCATCCCTTCGCAACCCTCGAATGCCGCGCCGGCTACCGCCACTGCCTGTTGCGCGGCTTTGCCAAGGTGCGCGGCGAATGCAGCCTGATGGCGCTCTGCTACAATTTCACCCGCGTGCTGAACATCATCGGTTTCGACCGGCTGAGGGACGATCTCGCCGGCAAGCGCGCCGGTCATCGGCTCATGGCTGCCCTGCAGGCTGCGATAGCGGCCAACACAGTCCTCCGGAACGCAATTGGCCACACTTTCGCTTGCCGCCCGGTCAGCTCGCGCGGATTTGTTCATGCAGTCGCCTAACAGCGGTTCTTGCCCAGTCTCGTTGCGAAACCCGTGGGAAAGTCGGTCACCTCTCCGGACTGCCCCGGCAGGGGCAGAGGATTCCTTCGCCCCTTCAGAGCGAGCCAATTCCTGTGCTTTCCTCTCCACCCGTGGCTACATTCCGGCACCCCGCTGGGGCGTCGGCGCAGCGCTGATTACCGAGGATTGATCCCGCATCATGCTGCATCGTGGACACCCATGGCGCCGCCGGCAATCCCGCGATAGCCTATCGCATCTGCTGGAGCCCGCCATGCCCCTCGACACCGCCGCCAGCGTTGCCCTCATCCGCGATCTCATCGCCTTTCCGACAGTTTCGCGCGATCCCAATCGTGAGCTGCTGCTCTACGTGGAGGACTATCTCAAGACGCTCGGCGTCGCCTCCGACATCCTCTGGGCGCCGGGCGGGGCGAAGGGCAATCTGTGGGCGACCATCGGCCCACAGGGCGAGCGCGGCGTCATCCTCTCCGGTCACAGCGATGTCGTGCCGACGGAAGGCCAGGACTGGACGAGTGATCCCTTCAAGCTGCGCGAGGCGAACGGCAAACTCTACGGCCGCGGCACCTGCGATATGAAAGGGTTTCTCGGCGTCGTGCTCGCCGCTGTGCCGGAGATGCTGCAGCGCAAGTTGAAAGCGCCCGTCCACATCGCTATCTCCTATGACGAGGAACTCGGCTGTCTCGGCGTCCGCAGCCTCGTCGAGCGCATCGCCGGCATGAGCGTGAAGCCCGCGCTCTGCATCGTCGGCGAGCCGACGCTGATGCAGGTCATCATCGGCCACAAGGGCGGGCGGAGCTATCGTGTGCACATCACCGGCCGTCCCGCGCATTCCTCGCTCGCACCGCAAGCGGTGAGTGCGATCGAAGCTGGCGCGGAGCTGGTGATGTTCTTGAGGGGCATTGCGAAGGACTGGGCCGCCTCCGGCCCCTTCGACGGCGAGTTCGATGTGACGCATTCGACGCTCTCCGTCGGCATGATCGACGGCGGCACGGCCATCAACATCGTGCCTGAGCATTGCAACGTCACCTTCGAGTTCCGGCATCTGGCCTCCGTCGATGCGGAGCAAGTGTCACGGCGGATCATGGCGTTCTGCCACGACACGCTGCTGCCGCCGATGCGCGCCAAGGCGCCCGAGGCCAACATCACCTTCGAGCCCCTCTACGAGTATCCGGGCCTCGACATCGCCGCCGAGCATCCCGCCGTCACCTTCGTCAAGCAGCTCGTCGGCCGCAACGATCACGCCAAGGTCGCTTATGGCACGGAGGCCGGACTGTTCCAGGGCCGCGCGGGCGTCGCCTCCGTCGTCTGCGGGCCGGGCTCGATCGGGGAAGCCCACAAGGCAGATGAGTTCCTGGCGGTGAGCGAGGTCGAGGCGTGTCAGCGGATGATCACGCGCCTGTTGGATCGGCTGGAGGATGGCGGCGTGGCGCGGCTGGCTTAGGAGAGTCGCCGATTACCGGGAACTCTTTTTTGTTCGCCTTCTCCCAGGGGGAGAAGGTGGCCGGTCGATGCGGAGCATGGCTTCGCCATGACGGGCCGGATGAGGGGGTACGTCCCCTCGAAAGGAAAAAGGTCCAACCTCACTGCCCAGCAGGCAGACATTTTTCCTATTTCGACTCCTTGCCCCCTCTCCCGCCTGTCGGCACCCTCTCCCCATGGGATAGGGCGGACACAAGCAGCCTCTCGCCGAGTCGAAGGGGTAAGCAGAGTCCAAGAAGAGGGCGACGCGCGGCAACGCACATCCTTTCACGCCTCCCGCCCCATCGCCACGAGACGCCGGTGGCACTCGCGGGCGCGCGCCCGGTCGCCGCAGTCGAGGAAAAGCACATAGGCCTGGGTGAGAAAGAAGGCGGCTTCCTCGTCCCGTCCCTCGGCCGTTATGCGTGTTGCCGCCTCATGGTAGAGCTCGGCCATGCGCGCCTTGTCGTCCGCCCGATGCGCGGCGATGAGCTCGGTATTGAGCGAGGCGAGCGCGCTGTCCTCGCCCGGCATCAGGTGACGAAGCGCTCGGCGACCCAGTGGTGGAAGGCATGCGTCGGCCCGTCCATGGCGGGCGAGAACTTGCCGCCGTCGAAGCCCGGCGCCGTGCGGCCCTTCTGCATACCCTCGACGACGAAGATGTCCTCGACGAAGATTTCCTTCCACGTGCGCGTGGTCTTCTCGCGCATGGCGGCATAGGGGGCTTGCGTCATCGCCTTGTCGGCGTAGTAGATTTCCGTGTGCTCGATCGAGTGGCCGACCGATACCGGCTCGATCATCAGCGCGAAGAAATGATCGTTCTGAAAGCCGAGCAGCGCATTCGGGAAGAAGCTCGGATACTCCGCGCCCTTCGTCCACTTTTCCGAAAGCTTCGGGAAGTTCGCGAAGCGTTCGCCGTTCGCACCGAAGCCCGCCGTGTAGGCCGACGAGCCCTGGCCGGCGAAGCTTCCCTCGAACATGTGGTAGTGGTCCTCGAGGCGCGAGTACGCATTGAGGCCGGGATGTATCCAGGGCAGATGATAGCTCTCGCAATAGTTCTCGACCGCGAGCTTCCAGTTCGTCTTGACGTCGAGCTTGAAGGAGGAATCCGCGCCGCTGTGAAAGACGGGCTGGCGGGCGAACTCGGCGTAGCGCGCGAGCATGTCGGCGGCGTAGACCTCGAAGGCCGGCGCGGTGCCCGAGAGATTGACGAAGACCATGTCCATCCACACCGTCGAGCGCACCTCGATGAGGCCGAGCTCGTCGCGATGGATGGCCTCGTGCACATTCTGGCCCGGCCCGCCCACATGCGGCGTCGAGCGCAGCCGTCCGTCGAGCTCGTAGCACCAGGAGTGATAGGGGCAGCGCAGCACGCCCTTGAGCCGCGTCGGCTCGGAGACGATGACCATGCCGCGATGCCGGCAGACATTCTGGAAGACGCGCAGCGTGCCGTCGCGGTCGCGCACCATGACGAGGGGCACGCCGAGGAAATCGATCGGCTTGGCCTGACCTGGCTCCGCCACATCCTTGCCGAAGCCGATGAGCGGCCAGCCGGCGGCGAACACCATGGATTTCTCGGCCTCGAAGACCTCGGGGTCGGTGTAGAAGGCGTTCGGCAGGCCCCGGGCGGTGGCGACAGGCGCCATGACCTGCGCGAGCATGCTGCGATCGATCGGCTTCATCAGGTGGGCTCCGGCGCGATCTGCGGTGTCGTCATGATGCCAGAGTCCCGGCATGTCCGCCACACCGGACGCGGCGTCGGGCCTCTCTTCTACGACATCGCCTACTGGCTCGCGGTCGCCTCGCCCGCTGTCTCGGCCACCGGCTCGGTTTGGGCGGCCGGCTGGGCGTTGAGCCCCGTCAGCAGCTGCTGGAACAGGGCATCGGCCGAGCGGCGGTAGCCGGCTTCCGTCATGAGGATGTGGTCGCGCTGGGCGAGCGGGGGCTCGGCATAGGCCCAGGCATGAATGCTGCAATCACCCCCCATGACACCATGCCAATCCCAGTAGAGCGCGCCTTCCTCGGCCGCGATCCGCCGCCAAATGGACCTGATTGCGGCCATGTTGATGGGCGGATGCCAGCGGGCGAGGCGGGGTTCGGCTGCGGCGATGCCGTCACGGTAGCCACCCGTCTCATCGGGCCCGAGCGCCCGGCAGGCGGTGTCGCTCGACTCGCGCGCCGCATCGCCCGCGTAGGCAGGCAGCGTCACCGCATCCGGCGGTCCGGCGATCACCAGCGACGTGCCGGGCGACCAATCACGAATGCGCCGGACCAGGCTCTGAGCGGTCTCGGCATAGGCGGCCTTGTCGAGTTCGTCGTCGAAGCCCGCATGCGTGCCGAACCCGAGCACGATGAGACTCGGGGCCATCTGCGCGAGCTCCTCGCCGGCGAGTGCCTGGTCGAGGCCGGCAAGCGCTCCGATATCGGCCTGCGGCAGGCCGATATTGATGTAGCGGACGCCCGGCTGGTTGCGCCCGAGCGTGATGCCGCTGACGGCGATGCCGCGATTCTGCAGGGCTTTGATCTCGATCAGCTTGCCGGGGCGCTGGGTTGCGACCTTGATCGCCTGCACCCGCGCGCGCCGTGTCATGATTTCGCTCGTCTGCCCGTCGAAGGCGACGCTCGCCTTGCCGCGATCGGGCCCGCCAGCGAACGTGACTTCGGCTGTATCGAAGCCCGCCTCGGCCTCGATGGTCATCCGATCGCCCTTGGCGGTCGCCACGGCCCTGACGCCGGTCAACCCGAAGCCGCCGGCGGCGGTCGTCGTGATGAGCTCGCTCTGCCACTGGCCGTCGAGACCGAAGCGGACCCCGTCCGCCCGATGGCCCTTGAAGATGCCGCCCGGCATGACGAGGCCGCGGCCCGCATCGCCGAAGCGAGCCTGGAACAGGCGCCTGAGCTCACCCGTCGAACGGTCGGCTGCGATATGGTCGTCGCCGATATGCAGAATGGTCAAGGGCTTCGCCCGTTCGCCGGCGGCGAGCGCCCTGAGGTCGGCGTGGAAACGGTTGAGCAGCGCCCCGGCATCCTGAACGGTGGCTGGCTCGCTCGGCAGTGCCCCGGCAACCGCGCTCGTCGTCTGCAGCGCGCCGGACGCGGCCTCGATCTGCAAGGGATCGGATTTGTTCGTGCGATTGATGACGCCGGTTTCCTTGCCGTCGGGCTCGCAGCCCACGATCAATCCGGCAAGCACCAGGAGCGCGCCAAAGGGCACCAAGGATCGGCAACTCATCACAACACCACGCTACGCCTTGCTCAAGATCAATCGGTGACGATCACGCCGCTCTTCGGCCAGCTGAAATCGTCGGCACGTCCTGGCTTGGGCTGAATCGGCTCGCCCTTGATCAGGACCTTATAGTAAGGGGATTGCGACAGCGGCACGCGCGCCTTGCCGCCGGTCACCGTCTGGTCGCTCGCCGAGGCGATGGAGCTCAGCGCCGTGAGCCCGCCGCGCAAGTCGGAGCCGACGGTGCGGCCGACCTGGGCGGGGCGGCCCGGCGTCGAGCGCTGCAAATGTGCGAGCACGATGCCCGGCAGCTTCGGGCGTACGATCTCGATGGTCTCGTTGTCGCCGACCGTGATGGACGAGCTCGCCGCGGGAACATCGTCGGCTCCGGCCTTTTCGGCCGCCAGTTGATCGGCTTCGCCGCCGGCGTTTCCGGAAGCGACGCGCGCCTGCCGCGCCACCTGGCGCTGCTCCTCCGCGTCGCCGGCAAGGGGCACGTCGCGCTCGGAGCGGGCGAGTGCGATGTCGCGGCGGATTTCCTGCTCGGCGAAATGCGCGAGCTTCTCATAACCGCGCAGCGTCAGGTGCACGCCGTCGTCTTCGCGTAGCTGCCGCTCCTTGCCGGTGAGATCGGGGCCGTAGTCGGTGTAGTCGCCGGCGGCGTCGGCAAAGCCGTCCCAGGTCGAGATGAATTTCGTGCCGTTGAGCAGCGCCCGCTCACGGAAGATGTTGTTCATGATCTCGGTGTCGCGGCGCGAGTTGGGGCCGCGCATGATGGGCAAGCCGATCCAGTAGACGGCGGCGCCGCGGCGCTTGAGGGACTTGAGAAAAGCATCGACCCGTTTGCCGTACTCCGAAATCCACCCTTCCGAGCCTACCTCGAGCTTCGAACCCTCGACGCGTAGCGACCGGCGGTCGGCGATGCCGAACACGGCGACCGCCAAATGCGGCACCTCGGCTGGTCCGAGGGAGGCCACGATCTGGTCCCAGGGCGTCTCGTCGGCGCGCGTCAGACCGTTGGCGCCATCGGTTCGCTTCAACACCTCGATCTGCGGATCGTCACCAAAGGCCTGGACGAGACCGGCCCAGACGCCGTCGGCGAGCGAGTCGCCCAGCACGACGATCCGGTAGCTCTCGTTGTCGGGGAAGGGCGTGACGAAGGTTTCGATGAGGTCGCCCGAGGCTGAATCCTGTGCCGTGGCTTCGGCCGGAAATGGGAGAAGGGCGAAGACGCAAACGAAGGCGACGAGCACGCGGCGCGCGCTCATCATCAGCCGGATTGCGAGCATTGCCGGCTCCATGCATTTGCCCCCCTGCTGCGCGGACGGCTCCCGCCGTCCACCCTGGCGCACTTCTCAGTGCGACCGTCGTCCGTCTGTCAAGCGGTACTCGATGAGGCGCCCGGATGGCCTTGCCGGGGTCTTCGCCTAGCCATTGGACCTTCGGTGGCAAATCGGGCGAAAGGGTGGTCGGTGCTCGCGTAAAGCAAAATGCAATCGGGCGTTGCGGCTTTTGGCGTCTCTATTCCGCCGCCAACGCCGCGCCGCGATCGGGGCCAACCACGCGGTCGACGATCCAGTTGGCGAAATCGTGCACCATCGTCTCGTCCTTGCAGAGCCGCGCGATGCGGGCATAGGGCGATTGCAGGCCCGCATACTGGCGCAGCGACACATCCTTGTCCTCGGCGACGACGAGCTCGTTACGGCGAAAGTAGTTCGCCGACAGCCGCTCGAAGTCGGGCCGCTCGAAATACGCTTTCGGGAACAGCGAGGAGACCGTCAGGCGCGACTTGCCGGCCGAGATCGGTTCGTTCTGGAAGACGAGTGCGCCGTCGTTGCCGAGTGTCATGAGCACGCCCGGCTTCAACGTGGAAAAATAAGTGCCGCGTTTCTTGTCGGCATCGATTTGCGGCATCGCCGGGAAGCCGTCGAATCCCGGCATCGGTAGCAGCAGTTGGCTGCCGTCGTGCACGGCGAAGACGAGATGCTCGTTGCCGCGCGTGTCGTAACCCACATAGCGCTCGGATCTCCACAGCGCCAGGCTATCCTTGTGCACGTAGGGAATGTGATAGGCGTCGATGTAGTTCTCGGCGAAGCATTTCCAGTTGGCATCCATGTCGTAGACGCTACTGCGGGCAACCCGCATGTCCTCGAGCCGGTGCGAGGCCAGCGTCTCGACCCAGACGCCCAGATGCTCTTCCAGCGTCTCCTTCCCAGGCTTGATGCGGATGAAGACGAAGCCGCCCCAGGTTCCGCTCTCGACCTCGACGAGGCCGAATTCGCCTTTATTGGACGCATCGATCAGCGGCGTGCCGTCGGGTGCGTTGTACTGCGGCGCGCCGATGAAGCTACCGTCGAGATTGTAGGTCCAGAAGTGGTAGGGGCAGCGGAAGAATTTGCAGTTGCCCTTGCCGTCCGCGACCTTGGCGCCGCGATGCCGGCAGGTGTTGGCGAAGACGCGGACCCGGCCGTCGTTGCCGCGCGCCACGATCAGTTGAATACCCAAGAAGCTCATGGTTTGGAAGTCGCCGGCGTTGGGCACGATCTCGGCCCGCGCGAGCATGTTCCAGGAGGTGAGGAAGATCCGCTCTTTCTCCGCCTGCCAGAAGCGCTCCGACGTGTAGGCCCAAAGCGGCAGCGCGCGCATCACCTGGCCGTTCTTGCGGACCGAGGCGTAGTGCTTCGGCGCCAGGATGTCGTCGGGCTCGGATGTGCCGTGGTTGGCGGCGGCGTTGTATTCGAAGGCCATGGCGGGCTCCGCAGCGTAATGGCGAATGGTTGGCTGAACCTACGGAAAACAGACCCTCCGGTCCATGCCGAAAGCGCCGGGGCAGGGCTGCGGGGGGTGGAGGAGGCGGGGCCAAATGCCCGCTAGGGGTCGGACCCTGCGGGTCTGACCCTCGTCCAAGCGCGTAGACTCTACTGCCCCGCCCTCAATGCCTCCAGATCATCGGACGTCGGAAAGCAATCGGTCTTGACGCCGGCCTGCTTCTCGAACTGGCCAATCGAAACGCGCGTGATCATGCCGGCCTTGCCGTCGATCTTGCCGGCGTAGAGGCCGAGCGCGGTCAGGCGCTCCTGCATCTCCATGACGTCCTTCTCGCGCATCGGCTTGAGCTTTGCCCAGGGCGTCTCGAAGGGCTTTCCTCCCGCCAAGCGGTCGGCGAGGTGGCCGACGAAGAGGGCGTAGAGATCGGCGTAGTTGTAGCTCTTGAGCGCGAGAAAATTGCGCGTGGCGAGAAAGGCCGGGCCGTATATCCCCTCGGGCATCAAGAGGAAAGCCTCGTCGTCGAGCTGGCTTTCCTTGAAGTCGAGATCGTGAGCGCGGGTGAAGCCGAGCTTGACCCATTCGGCGATGGGCCGGCGGTTGGCGACGCCTTCGAGCGTGCAGTCGAGCTTCTGGGGTTTCCTCACCTCGTAGCCCCAAGGCTGGTCGGCGATCCAGCGCGCGTCCGAGCCATCGATGTGCTTGGCGCCGGTGAGCGAGCGCGCGGTCGACGCCAGGCTGTCGGGGATCGAGGTCCAGATGTTGCGGCGGCCGTCGCCGTCGAAATCCTCGGCGTAATCGCGGAAGTTGGTGGGGAGCATTTGGGTGAGCCCCATGGCGCCGCCCCACGAACTCTTCATTTCCGAGAGCTTCGCGTGCCCGTCCTCGACGATCTTCAGCGCCCAGAGCAATTCCTTCCGGAAGAACTCCTTGCGGCGGCCGAGATAGGCCTGGGTCGCGAGCACCCGGATCACGTGATGGGGGAGCTTGTGGGTGCCGTAGACGGTCTCGCGGCCCCAGATGCCGAGAATGATATGGCGGGGCACGCCATAGTGTTGCTCGATGCGGTCGAAGTCGTCCGTCCAGGCGGCGGCACGCTCGCGCCCGGATTTGGCCAGCGTCTGGATCTGCGCCTCGTCGAGATAGGCCGCGGGCGACTTGATGAACTCGGCCTGGCCTTTGCTTTCCCCACCTTGGCCGATGGGGGCGAGATCGGGCAGCGACCGGTCCGGCTCGACGCCGGCGAAGGCTTTGTCGAA
>JANNSX010000149.1:0-18834 GCA_031403155.1 Hyphomicrobiaceae bacterium | reverse complement strand
AGCCCGGCCTACAAGGGATCATGAAAACTCTCAGGCCATTCCCGTTCGTCGCCGCACTCTTAACCGCGATCATCGCCGCCTGCAGCGACACCCCCGACGCACCGCCGCTACCGCCGCTCGGCGCCGACATTACCCAAACCTCGACCTCCGGAATATCCTCCGGCGCCTACATGGCCGGGCAATTTCAGATGGCGCATGGTGAGATCGTCATCGGCGCGGCGATCATCGCGGGCGGCCCTTATGGTTGCGCCGAAAGCGCGTTCGCCGGGTTCGTGCCGGGACCGGGCGCTGCAATGTTCAATCTCAACAAAGCGGTCAGTGGCTGCATGCTGGACGGCATGCGTTTCTGGGGCGTACCGGATGCGGAATGGCTGGCGGAGAAGGCCGGTCGCCGCGCCTCAGACGGCGAGATCGATCCGATATCGGCCAGCAAGACCGACCGCATCTACCTCTTCACCGGCACACGCGATCGGATCGTTGCCAGCCGCATCGTCCGCCGCACGGCCGACTTCTACCGGGCCCTCGGCGTGCCGGAGGAGAACATCCAGCTGATCGACGACAGACCGGCGGGCCATGCGTTTGTCACGGAGAGCGAGGGTGGCACCTGCGGCACCAACAGCGCGCCCTATGTCACCGATTGCGACTACGACCAAGCGGGCGCGCTGCTGAAACAGATCTACGGCTCGCTCGCGCCGCCCTCGGCCGCAAGCGATGGCGCGTTCCTCCACTTCGACCAGCGCCCATTTTTCGCCGGCGCGACCTCGATTGGCCTGGCCGATGCCGGCGTCGCCTATGTGCCCGCATCCTGCCGCGCGACAGCAGGCTGCCGCATCCACATCGCCTTCCATGGCTGCGCGCAGAACGTCGACCAAGTCGGCGACGCCTTCACGGTCAAGACCGGCTTTGCCCGCTGGGCCGATGCGAACCGGTTGATCGTGCTGTTCCCGCAGACCAAGGCGTCGGCCACCAATCCGCAGGGCTGCTGGGATTGGTGGGGATATACCGGTCGCGATTTCCTCACCCGCTCGGCGCCGCAAATCCACGCGGTCAAAGCCATGCTCGACCGCCTCGCATCGCCTGCAACATCGGGTTGACGTAACGCCGCATGCGACCCTCCGGTCGAGCATCGCGAAAGGTCGCGCACTATGCTTCGTGGCAGAAATCCATTCGCCGAGGGAGCAGGCATGGCGAGCACGACCTACGCGCAATCACCCCATTTTCGATTGGCGTCGGCGGCAACACTCGTGCTGTTCGTCGCCGTGGCCGCACCCGGGATCTCGAACGCGCCGGCACTTTCCTTCGCCATCCGCAGCGCGCCGGCCGAACAGGCTCCGGCCACAGTTGAGCCGCGCCCAGCCTTCGACATTCCGCGCACCGCCGAACTGCAGATCGGCGCCTATTCGGGCTTGCCCACCACACATCCGAGCGATGCGGCCTTCACGCGCCCCGACGGCTCGTCCTTCACCGTCCGTGACGTCCCATGGCTGACCGATCCATGGAATGATCCGATCTACTACGGCGTCCGCATCTCGGGCTGGTCGGGCCGCCTGCCCATCGGCGGCATGCTCGACTTCACTCATTCGAAGGCCATCGCCGACGTCGAGGCCGAGGCCGCTTTCGAGGGCACGAAGGACGGCGTGACCCTTCTCGCCAGGGCCAAGCTGAACCAAGTTCTCAAGCGGCTCGAGTTCAGCCACGGCCACAACATCCTGACCCTCAACGGCCTCTACCGCCTCCCCTTCGGCAGCGATCGCGTAAAACCCTATGTCGGCCTCGGCCTCGGCGTGAACCTGCCGCACACCGAAGTCTGGCTCGAGGGCGACGAGAAACGCACCTATGAGTATCAGCTCGCCGGAACGGCGACACAGGCGCTGGCGGGGCTCGAAATCCGGCTGTCACGCGCCACCTCGCTCTTCCTCGAATACAAGTTCAGCTTCTCCTGGTATCGAGCGCCGCTCACCGGCCGCGACGGCGGCTGGCTGTTCCAGGATATCTGGCGCCAGCTCAGCGAGCGGCAGGCGGGCACGAAGCCCACATACGGAGAGGTCGAGACGACGCTCGCCACGCATCAGGCGATCGGCGGGCTCGCGGTCCGGATCGGCGGAAAGCCAATCGGACCATGATAGGCTGATCGGACCGGATAGCCCGGCAAGAAGTCTTCGCACCCGGCGCCCAGAGGTCTATGCTGCTACACGAGCCGCGGCGCCCCGGAGTTTGGACCATGATGGACACGATCCCGCACGAGGACGATCTGCGCGATGCCGAGCGGACGCTTCGCGGCATCATCAGACGAACGCCGCTGCTCAGCTCCGCCGCGCTTGATCGCGAGATCGGGGCCCGCGTCGCCGTCAAGGCCGAGAGCCTGCAGATCACCGGCTCATTCAAGATGCGCGGTGCCTACTACCGGTTGACGCGGCTCGACCAGAGCAAGCAGAAGGCCGGTGTTGTTGCCTTCTCGTCGGGAAACTTTGCGCAAGGGCTGGCGGCATCGGGCGCGCGCCTGGGCATTCCCGTCACCATCGTCATGCCGGAGGATGCACCCCAGGCCAAGATCGCGGCGACCGAAGCTTGGGGCGCGGAGGTCGTGCTCTCGCGCCACGGCACGGAAAACCGCGAGGCCGTTGCCAGCGCACGGGCGCGTGCGATCGCAGCCGACACCGGCGCGACGCTGCTGCATCCCTTCGACGATCCGCTGATCGTGGCCGGCCAGTCGACGGCGGCGGTGGAGATGCTCAATCAGGCGCACGAGGAGGGGATGACGCCCGATGCCGTGCTGGTTCCGGTGGGCGGCGGCGGATTGATCGCGGGCGCGGTGCTAGCCTGCGAGCGCTTCGATCCCTCACCCGCCATCTATGCCGTGGAGCCCGCCGGCTACGACGATTTCGGCCGTTCGCTTTCGGCTGGCAAGCGCGTTGCCAACGAACGCAACCTGCCGACCTTGTGCGATGCGTTGCAGGCGCACATGCCCGGCGTCGTGACCTTCGGCTTCGCCAAGGGCCGCGTGGTCGAAGGCCTTGCCGTCAGCGATACGGCCGTCCGTAAAGCGATGGCGCTTGCGTTCCGGCACTTGAAGATCGTGCTTGAGCCGTCGGGCGCCGTCGCGCTGGCAGCGCTTCTCGACGGCGCGCTGCCTCAGCTGGCGGGAAAAACGGTTGCCGTACTTGCTTCAGGCGGCAATGTCGCGCTCGACGACTTTGCACGCTTGACCGGCCCGGACAGCTTGAATTGACGAGATAGAGCACTTGTCCTTCCAAGTGGATACCGGTTGGTCGAAAGAAAGTGCTCAAAGCCAACAACCTAGAGCACTTTCCGACCAAGTGGGTACCGGTTGGTCGAAAGAAAGTGCTCAAAACCAACAACCTAGAGCGCCGATCTGATTCCATCAGATCGAATAGCGCGCTAGACCGGCTTTCCGATCAGCAAGGATCGGAAATCGGTCAAGACTACTCGTCCTGGCCGGGCTCCTGCCCGCCGCCGCCCCGGTCGTCCGAGCGATCGCGGCGGCCATCATTATCTTGGAAGCCCGAGCCGTTGGCCGCAGCCATCGCTGCGATATCGGCCGGGTTGGCCGGCATAACGCCGCCCTGGTTTGGACGGAACCGGTTGTTTTCGTGACGTTGTCGATTACGCCGGCCGCGGAACTCGCCCTGCTGCTGATTACGGCCTTCGCCCTCGCCGCCAGCTTGACGGCCCTGGCCGCCAGCTTGACGGCCCTCGCCGCCGGAGCGACCACCGCCACCCTGGCCTTCACCGCCGCCTTGGCGACCCTCGTAGGGCCGGCCTTCGCCGCGATGCTGCTGCTGCTCGTTGTTGTGCGGGCGGGGCATTGGCGGCTGCGGCTCGTAGCCTCGGGGCTGGTCGTTCTGCCGGAGCTCGGCTGGCCGCTGTTGTCCTTCAACAGTGAACGGCTGCTCGTCATAGCCGTCGTCGTCGCCCTCGAAGCCGCCCTCGCCCTGGCCCTGATCGCTACCTTGCTCGCCGAACTCGGAGCGGCGCTGGCCCGCCTGCTCCTGATACTGAGCCTGGGCCGCCATGATGATGCGGTTGTAGTGCTCGGCGTGCTGGAGATAGTTCTCCGCCATCACCTGGTCGCCGGAGGACATCGCATCGCGTGCCAATGCCATGTATTTTTCGGCGACGTGGGAGGCATTGCCGCGAATTTTGACGTCGGGACCGTTGCTCTCGAAGCTCCGCGCCAGCGGGTTCTGTCCACCTTTGCGGCCGGTGTTATTACTGCGGCCGCGCCCTCTGCGATTCTGCTGTCCTGGCCTCATTCGGCTTCTGTCGTCCTCTAAAATCCGGCCCCAAAAACGCATACGCGCAGCCGCAAGAACAGGGATCGCGACTGCGATCCCGGCCTTACCTTGCGAGCACTCCGCTCAGGGCTCGGCGTTGTCGCCACACGAGAGTTGAGTTCGAAGCCCTGCAGCCGCCCTCGCTCGCTGAAGCGCATCCGGCATACCCATAGCCCGCGTGCGATGACCCTCATTTCCCTCGGGCTATCGGCTACATCACAGGCGATGGCTGAGTTTCAGGGCGTTCGATCCGCTCTCTCAAGAGTGACGAAGATCACGGGAACTCAAGGAGCCCAACTGGCTCACCTGCACGGCGAGCGTCACTGCGCCTCGCCTGCGTCCCAACGTTTCCGCTTGACCATGACCCTAGCGTGCCGGCGGTACGAATCCAACATATTTTTTCATCAGAGGAAACGAAGTTGTGGCAAAACGGCTACAACTCGTTCCTTTCCGGCCAGATCCGGGACGATCGTGATCTCCCATGGCGGAGATCTCAAGGTTAATTTCCCTAACAGATCTGAGACTTGCCTTGCCTGAGTGGCGCCAACCTCCAACAACAGCGGTGGGCTGCCCAGCCGTTGCCAGCCGGCCACGATGGCCCGGTGGGCGGCGAGGCCGTCCCTCCCGCCATCGAGACTGAGGCGCGGATCATGGCCGCAGACCTCGGGCTGAGCCTCGCCGATCTCCGCTGTCGTGAGGTAAGGCGGGTTGGAGACGATGAGATCGAATGGGCCCGCCAGGGCCTCGCACCAATCTGCGAGAACCCAAGCCGACCGCAGGCCGACACCGTTCCGCGCAGCATTCCGGCGCGCCACCTCGAGGGCCCGAGACGATCGATCCACGCCAATGCCAAATGCCGCCGGAAGCTCGTGGAGCAATGACACGAGGATAGCTCCGCTGCCGGTACCGAGATCGAGAATTCGGATCGGTTTCGTGGCCAGCCCCGCCCGCCTCGAAAAGGACAGAGCCGCCTCGACGAGCGTCTCGGTATCCGGCCGGGGATCGAGGACATCGGGCGTCACCTCGAAGTCGAGGCTCCAGAACTGACGGCGGCCGAGGATTCGCGAGACCGGCTCCCGGGCGAGGCGGCGCCGGCGATAGGCTGCGAGCCGCACCTCGGCGGAAAGATCGAGTCTCACATCCGGATTGCGCAACATCGCGAGCCGGTCGAGCCCAGCCGCCGCGAGCACGAGCACGCGCGCGTCGACGGCGGCGCTTTCGATCCCGGCGGTGGCGAACTCGTCCGCAAGCCCGGCGATGGCGGCGCCAACCGCGCGCGGCCCGTCAGGCATTCTCCCACTCCAGGAGCAGAGAGGCCTGGTCCTCGGCAACCAACGCATCGATTATCTCGTCGAGCGCCACTCCGTCGATCACCGCCTGCAGATTGTAGAGCGTCAGGTTGATCCGGTGGTCGGTGACGCGGCTTTGCGGGAAGTTATAGGTGCGGATGCGCTGCGAGCGGTCGCCGGAGCCGATCTGGCTCTTGCGCGTTTGCGCCCGCTCCTGATCTGCCTTCTGCCGCTCCATGTCGAACAGCCGCGACTTCAGCACCTGCATCGCCTTGGCGCGATTCTGGTGCTGCGATTTCTCGTTCGAGGTGACGACGATGCCGGTCGGCAGATGCGTGATGCGGACCGCCGAGTCCGTCGTATTCACGTGCTGGCCACCGGCGCCTGACGATCGCATGGTATCGATGCGGATGTCCTCGATCCTGACCTCGATATCGATGTCCTCGGCCTCCGGCAACACGGCGACGGTTGCGGCGGACGTATGGATGCGCCCGCTCGCCTCCGTCGCGGGCACGCGCTGCACACGATGCACGCCCGACTCGAATTTGAGCTTCGCGAACACGCCCTTGCCCTTGATCGAGGCGATCACCTCCTTGAAGCCGCCGAGATCGCTTTCGGACATTGAAACGAGCTCGGTCCGCCAGCCGTGTTTGTCGGCATAGCGCTGGTACATGCGGAACAGATCGGCCGCGAACAAGGCCGCCTCGTCGCCGCCGGTGCCGGCACGCACCTCGAGGATCGCGCCGCCTTCGTCGGCTGCATCCTTCGGCAGCAGCATCAGCCGCAGGTCATTCGTCAACGCCTCGATGCGCCCGGCAAGCGGCGGCATCTCGGCTTCGGCGAGATGGCGCATGTCGCGGTCGGTCGCGGGATCGGCGAGCATGGCTTGGAGGTCGTCGCGCTCCTTCTCGGCATCGGTGAACTTGCGGATCGCGCCGACGACAGGCGTCAGTTCCGCGTATTCCTTCGAGGAAGCGACGAATTTCGCCTGGTCGAGCCCGCCGGTCGAGAGGGCCGCCTCGAGCGACATATGGCGCTCGATCACCTTCTCGAGCTTGTCGCGCGGAATGTTGGTCATGGGCGTATCCAAAATGAAGTAAACGTTTCGGCTGCGAGGGGTTGTGGGGCCGAGCTTGGCTAAGACGGGCCGCCTGCGCCGTCGATCTCGACTCCGGCCGATCTCGCCAGCTCGAGCAATCGCTGCCGCAATCGCGGCTCGTCGCGCTCGACGAGCTTCAACACCTCGCTCCGCATCCGAGCGGCATCGAGCGACAGCACCATGGCCTTGACCGGTCCGATATTGGCCGGCGCCATGGAGATCGAGCGGAAGCCGAGCGCCACCAACACCATGGCCTCGAGCGGCCGGCCTGCGATCTCGCCGCAGAGCGTCAGCGGCTTCTTGTTCCTTGCCGCCGCCTCGACAATCGAGCGCAGCGCCCGCAGCATGACCGGACTGAGCACGTCGTAGCGGTGCGAGACCCGCTCGTTGTTGCGGTCCGCGGCGAACAGATACTGCATCAAATCATTCGAGCCGACGGAAGCGAAATCCACCATTGGAAGAAGCCTGTCGAGCTCGAAGAGGATCGACGGCACCTCGATCATGGCGCCGATCCTGACGCTCCGGGGTGGCTTCCAGCCGCGAGCCACCTGCGCCTTCTGCTCGTCCTGAATGAGCCGGCGCGCCGCCTCGTATTCAGCGGCGCTCGAGATCATCGGCAGCATCACTTGCAGATCGCGGCCCGATGCGGCCCGGATCAGCGCCTGCACCTGCGTCCGCATCAGGCCCTTGCGATCGAGCGTCATGCGGATGGCCCGCCAGCCGAGCGCCGGGTTCTCCTCCTTCACGTGTTTGAAGTAGGGAAGGAGCTTGTCGCCGCCGATATCGAGTGTGCGGAACACGACGGGCTTACCGCCGGCACCGTCGAGGATGCGCTGATAAATCGCCGTTTGCTTGTCCTTCAACGGAAAGCGATTGGCGATCATGAACTCGAGCTCGGTGCGGAACAGCCCGATGCCGTCGGCTCCCGACTGGCCGATATGCGGGAGATCGACCAGAAGACCGGCATTGATGTTGAGACTGACCGGTACGCCGTCCTTCGTCACTGCCGGCCTGTCGCGAAGGCCCGCGAAGCGCTGCTGGCGCCGCGCCCTGAACCGCGCTTTGTCGGAGTAGGCGGCGATGACCTCGGGGCCGGGCCGGATATGCAGCTCGCCGGTCTCGGCATCGACGATTGCTGCATCGCCCGGCTCGACGCTTTCGATCGCCCCCTTGGCCTGGCCGATAGCCGCGATGCCGAGCGCCTTGGCGACGATCGCCACATGGCTCTGCAGGCTCCCCTCCTCGACGACGAGGCCACGCAGGCGGCTCCGGTCATAATCGAGCAGCTCCGCCGGCCCCATGGTGCGGGCGACCAGAATGGTGTCGTCCGGCAGGCTGTCGGAGGCGGCCGTGTCGGCGCGGCCGGAGAGCGTGCGGAGCAGACGGTCCGACAGGTCGTCCAAATCCTTGAAGCGCTCGCGCCAGAAGGAATCTGGCTGGCGCAGCATGCGCGCACGCATCTCGTTACGGACGCGCTCGACGGCGGCCTCGGCCGTCAATCCCTGGCCGATGGCCTCGCGCAGCCGCCGGATCCAACCAGAGTCGTGGGCGAACAGGCGATAGGATTCGAGTACCTCGCGATGCTCGCCCGGTGCCGCCAGGTCGCGTCGATCGAGCATCGCATCGATGACGACGCGTAGCCGCTTGATGGCGCGCGCGAGTCGCTTCCGCTCCTCGCCCAGGTCGTCGGCGAAGAGCTGAGTGACCACGACGCGCGGCTCGTGCAGCACGATATGGCCGAGCGCCAGACCGTCGGAAAGCGTATGGCCCTTGACCTGCTGGTTGCGCCGCCGCGCTGTACCCGGCGCGGATATTGATACGCCAGCCACCGACCCGGAGGCTAAGTGCTCGGCGAGCACCATGGCGGTCGTCTGCAACGCCTCCTGCTCGTCGGAATCGTAGAGCCGCGCCGTGCGGTTCTGGACGACGAGCACACCGAGCACATTGCCCGAGCGCTGCACCGGCACGCCGAGGAACGAGTGGTAGATCTCCTCGCCCGTTTCCGGCCGGTAGGAGAACGCGGGATGCGCCTGCGCCTCGGACAAGCTGACCGGCTCGGCGCTCTCGGCGATGAGCCCGACGAGACCCTCGCCGCGCGCCATGTGCGTGTTATGCACGGCCGCCTTGTTGAGGCCTTCGGTCGCGAACAGCTCGAGCGAGCCGTCCTGACGGCGGATATAGATCGAGCAGACATCCGCCACCATGATGTTGGCGATCTGCCTGACGATCTTGTCGAGACGCTCCTGCCCGCTGCCGGCCTCCGCCATGATCTGACGGAGACGGCGGATCAGGATGAGCGGCCCGGCATCCGCGGAGCTGACCATCGTTCGGGTCCTCGGGCTTCATGGGGAATGCTAAGCCGAGGGTGCGCCCGCGTTACCTATCCCTCGGCCATGGTGTTCGCGATCTCCCGCCGTTACGCGGCGTCGAGACCGTAGAGCGAATGCAGCGTTCGAACGGCGAGTTCCGTGTAGTCGGCGTTGAGGAGCACGCTGATCTTGATCTCCGACGTCGAGATGGCCTCGATGTTAATGCCTTTCGACGACAATGCCTTGAACATCGAGGCGGCAACGCCCGCATGGCTTCGCATGCCGATGCCGATGACGGAAACCTTGACCACGTCGGTCGCCGAGCGCAGCTCGCGATAGCCGATGCTGTCTTTCGCCTTCTTCAGCACTTCGAGCGAGCGCGCGAGATCGACAGACGGCACCGTAAAGGTCATCGCCGTCGTCGCGCCGTCCTCGGTGACGTTCTGCACGATCATGTCGACGTTGATGTTGGCTTCGGCGAGCGGCCCGAAGATGGCGGCGGCGACGCCCGGTTTGTCCTGGATCTGGAACAGCGTGACCTTGGCCTCGTCCTTGGCGTAGGCGATACCGCTGACAACCTGCTTTTCCACGATCTCATCCTCATCGCATACAATCGTTCCAACATCGTCGTAGGCGGCGGCCCTGACCGGCGGCACCGCGTCCGGAGCATCGAAGCTCGAGCGGACGCGAACGCGGACGCCCTTGACCATGGCGAGCTCGACCGAGCGGATCTGCAGCACCTTGGCGCCGAGCGACGCCATCTCCAGCATCTCCTCGTAGGAGATGCGGGACATCCGGCGGGCTTTCGGCACCATGCGCGGGTCGGTGGTGTAGACGCCATCGACGTCCGTGTAGATGTCGCAGAGATCGGCCTCGAGGGCGGCGGCGACCGCGACGGCGCTGGTGTCGGAGCCCCCACGGCCGAGCGTCGTCACACGATTGTCCGGGCCGATGCCCTGGAACCCCGCAATGACGGCGACCTCGCCATTCTTCCAGCGGCTCTTGAGATCACCCGCCGGGACCTCGGTCATGCGCGCCGATCCATGCGCACCATTGGTCTTGATCGGGATCTGCCAGCCCAGCCAGGAGCGGGCCTGGATGCCCATCGACTGCAGCACGATGGCGAGGAGCCCTGCCGTCACTTGCTCACCGGTGGCGACGACCGCGTCGTACTCGCGCGCATCGTGGAGCACGGAGGCCTCGCGCACCCAGGTCACGAGCTGGTTCGTCGCACCCGACATGGCGGACACTACGACGGCCACCTGATTGCCAGCATCGACCTCGCGTTTGACATGCGCCGCCACGTTGCGAATGCGCTCGACATTCGCAACCGACGTCCCGCCGAATTTCATCACCACCGAGGCCATGGCTCTCCATACGCCTCCCGAGCCGAAAGCCCGGGCGCAATACGCTTCAAATCCAGGAAAAACACCGTTACCGGCCGCGCGACCGGTCGCTCAAGGCCATAGACTGCCGGCAAATGGGGCGCAAGGGCTTTGGCCGGGGTCCGAGGCCATTGCCTTGACATCGGGCAGAGCTGCCCAGTCTATGGGCAAAATGACCGCTCCCCACACAGCTTCGGCGACCCTTGATCCGGCCGAGGTCGAGCGCTTCCGGCGCATGGCCGAGGAGTGGTGGGATGCCAAGGGCAAATTCAAGCCCCTGCACCAGATCGGCCCGGCCCGGATCGGTTTCACGCGGGACGAGGCCGTCAGGCATTTCGGCCGCGATGCCAAGAGCCTGAAACCCCTCGCCGGGCTGACCCTCGTTGACATCGGCTGCGGGGGTGGGCTCGTATCGGAGCCCATGGCCCGGCTCGGCGCCAAGGTAACGGGCATCGACCCGACCGTCCGCAACATCGAGATCGCCAGGCTGCATGCCGAACAGGGCGGGCTCGAGATCGACTACCGGAGTGTGCTTGCCGAGAATCTGGTCGCGACTGGCGAGCGCTTCGACATCGTGCTTTGCCTCGAGGTCGTCGAGCACGTGCCGGATGTCGGCCAGTTCGCGAAGGTGATCCGGCAGCTCCTGGCGCCTGGCGGACTGATGATCGTCTCGACCCTCAACCGGACACTCAAATCCTTCGCGCTCGCCATCGTAGGCGCCGAGTACGTGCTGCGCTGGTTGCCGCGCGGCACGCACCGCTGGGACCGGTTCGTGACGCCGGACGAGCTGCGGCGGTATTTGGAGGCAGCGGGGCTGGTGCAGCGCGAAATCCGCGGCATGGTCTACAATCCCCTCACCGACATCTGGTCGCTCGGACGGGACACGGATGTGAATTATTTGGTGTCGGCGGTGGAGGGGTAGGGTGCGGCTCGTAGATGATGCAGACCTTAACTTCTGCAGAGGGCCAGAATCGCCTAACGCATCTGCTCAGTCAGTGCGCCGCACAAGGTTGCGACTTCCAAATTGCGGACATGGACTGAATGGCCTAAACGATCCGTACTTCGGCTGGTACGGCAGCCGGGTGCTCACCAGTGCAGAAGCGATTTTCTCATGCTTATTCGGTTCTCGACGACCGTCGCTCCGAGCCGCTCGTAGAAGGCAATACCACGCGCATTGTTTTTCTTGACGTGCCAGTCGATCCGACATGCGCCTGCCACTCTGGCTTCCGCCTCGATCCAGGTCATCATGGCCTGACCGAGTCCGGCACTCCGATAGTCCGGCAAGACGAACAACTCCTTGAGTTCCATCTGCGTCCAGCGAACCGGGCGCGGATCACTGATCGAGACAAATTTCGCCACAGCGGCGAGTCCTACCGCGCGGCCGCCCTTGCACCAGACGATTGCCAGCCTGTGTGGTGTCTCAGGCTCCAGTAGCCTGGCTACATGACGATCGACGATGTCACGAGTCGGCTCAGGCGCCTCTGGAACGTCATGCTTGTACAGGGCAGTCAGCAGTGGGACGAGCGACGTTGCGTCATCTGTTCTCGCCCAAGCAATTTGAAAACTCTTCGAAGGGGTCATGAGGCGCTCCTTCCCGCCTCTGCCTAGCAGAATTCTCCCACTCGTCTACTACCGCTCCGTCAGCCGTGTGTTTAGCTGCGTCCGACGCATGCTGCGCCTGCTCAGATCCGAAACGGGTCAAACGCCGCGACCAGAGACTCTCACTTCCCCACCCATCCCCACAACCCGCCTCTCGGGCCGTCCGCTCTGCTAAATGTAATCTGACGCCCCAACGGGGCGTCGGAGTGTAGCCACGGGTGACGCGAAGCGAACCCGTGGAGTGAGTTGGGTTAGAATCGCCCCGCAAGGGGCGAAGGCGTGTCGATGGCAGGCACCTACTCTGAGTTCCTCCTGCATATCGTCACCTCGACGAAGGGCCGGCATCCATGGATTTACGCGGGTGTCGCCGAGCGGTTCTATCCCTATATTGGCGGCATCGTCCGAGCGGAGAAGGGAATTCTCTAAGATATCGGCGGTATCAAGCTCAAGGAGAAGTACCTCTTCGACTGAGCGGGTGAAGACGCTGAGGGGTCCTCTGCCCCTCGCGGGGCAGAGCAGATTATAGACCGACGCTCCCACGGGTTCCGCTGCGCTCACCCGTGGCTACAGTCCGCGGCCCCGCTGGGGCCGGCGCATCGTGTCGTGGGCTGCCACGGTCACTGGATCGCAAGACCCACTTCCGCCGTCTATGCAGACATTTGAGATGGCGCCGGGTGTCTGTGGTTCGACCTCTCCTCGTTGTCATCGAGCTGCATGGATACTTGGCAACTGCGGCGCCTACCTCCCACCCCCCGCAATCCGCCCCACCTCCTCCGCCAAATCCCCCAGCATCGCCGCGAGCAGCATCTCACCCTTCTCGCGCGTCGCGAGTGTCGGGTCGCCATAGGAACCGCTGGGGCTGTAGTTGGGTGATGCCGGATCGGCGGGCCTGAGCGCGCCGGGCTTCGGGCCCTCGGGGTGGACGGGCGAGGCGACGGCACGAGCCATGTCGACCAGGTCGGGAAAGAGCGCCAACATCCGCGAGGTTTCCAGCTCGTCGGCGTGGCTGCCGTAAGGCTGCTCGGCCAGCCGGGCGGCGGCTTCGCGATAGCGCGGTCCGGCGTGTATCTTCAGATGATGCGCACCCGCCAAGCCCTCGATCGCCTCGGCAACCGCTGGAATGGTGCTGATCCCGGTATCGAGGACCAGAACCGCCCGCGCCCCAAAGCCGATCAATCCCGAAACGATCTCGCGCACGGCCGCAACGAAGGCCGGTCTAGACAGCGAGACACTGCCGGCATAGGCGGTGAAAGCTGGGTAGTATCCGTAGGTTAGCGTTGGCCAGACGAGCAGATCGATCGACTTCGCGCGCATCCGCTCCGACAGCAATCCACAAAGCACCTCGGCCTGCAGCGCGTCGGTTCCCATCGGCAGATGGAGCCCATGCTCCTTGGCGCCGGCCCCGATCGGCAGAACCGCAACGGCACCAGCGGCCAGCCGCCGCCCAACCTCGTCCCAAGCGAGATCGGCGACCCGATGCGGCGGGCTACGTAGTGCGAATACCGGTTGTTCCGAAGCCATGAATACCCATGTGAGAAAAGTTGTTCGCCAGTGCACCCAGTTGTATCGGCGAGCCGCGCGGGGTGTTTTCCCACACGACTCGATATTGGTTTGTCGTGCTTCTTGTCGGAAAACCGCTTCGGATCCCGGCCTTCGCCGGGACAAGCTTTTCCGGAAGCACTCTAATCGCCCTCCGGCCGCCTCGCTTTCGGCCGAAAACCGGGGCTATGATCAGTTTGAGCCAAGGCTTGACCTTGGTCCACACGAGGAGCCGACCCGAGCATGCCGACAAGAACGCGACCAGCGCTCTCGCTGCTCACCGCCTTTGCCCTGTTGGCGGGCACGCTGCCGCTTCCGGCGCTCGCGCCGCCGGCACAAGCGAGCACGGCCGGCACCACTTGCCAAGTCGACGACGAGGCAGCCTTCCGCGCCGAGATCGACAAGATCACGGCCGAAACGCTTAGCAAGAGCCTCGCCGAGGTCGACTACGCCGCCGTCGTCACCGACGAGTGGCGCAAGCTCTACATGGACGAGTTCCTCGACCGCCGGGTCGCCGCCGCGGTCGATGAAATCAAGGAGGAGTCGGGCTTCCTCGACCTCCTGAAGACGCTGACCTCGAAGGAAGCGACCCAGAAGCTCACGACCACCGTCGCCGAGCGCGTCTACCGCTCCGAGGAGATGAAAGCCGCCATCGAGCGACTCGTCACCGAAGTCGGCAAGACGCTGGCGACACGCATCGAGCTCGGTGCGCTCGATGCGAAGCTCCCGGCCGTCGCCTGCGTCCGCGATTTCCTCGGGCCTCGCTACGGCTCCTCGATCTCGCTCATGGTGTCCGAGGATACCGGCACCGCATTCGACATTTCACCCGAGACCGGGGCGGCCGAAGTCGGCGGCACCGACGTCGCGCTCTCCGCCAAGGGGCTCATTGCCGGAACCGTCGTCATCATCGTGCGCCGCACGCTCGCCAACATGGCGCGCCGCGTCGGCCAGCGCGTCGTCGGCGCCGTGCTCGGCCGACTCGTCTCGGTGGTGGCCGGTGGCGTCGGCCTCGTCCTCATCGCCAAGGACATCTGGGACATGCGCCACGGCGTCATGCCCATCATCGAGGCGGAGATGAAGTCGGAGGACACGAAGACCAACGTGAAGGCGGAGCTGTCATCCGCCATCTCCGAGCAGCTCGGCCAGCATCTCTCGGAGGTCAGCGCCGCCACCGCCGATCGCATCGTAGGTCTCTGGCACGAGTTCCGTCAGGCGCACACGAAAGTCGTCGAGCTCGCCGAGCGCTTCCCGAATTTCAAGGCCTATCTCGACAGCGTCGGCCGCGAGAGCCTGCCGCGCGTCGACCGCATCGTCGGCCTCATCCTCGCCAAGGAGAAGGAGGCGGGCGTCGTCCGCCGCGTCGACGATGGCACGCTCGATGAGGCGGTGAAGCGGCTGCCGGAGACGGCGCTGGCGCTCGCCACCGATTTGCAATCGCTGCAAGCCGCCTTCGATTGGAAGGCGCTCGCCGGCGACGATCTCGAGCAGATCGTTTCGCTCGAGTTGCATCGCGTCGCCGATCCCGCCAAGCTCACGCGCGCCGGACTTTCGGGGCTGCTCGCGCTCGGCGATCCGGTGACCATCCGCCGTGTTGCCAGCCTCCCCGACCTTGTGCGCGATCAACTCGCATCTTTGCCGGCAGATCGCTTGAAGACTCTCACCGTCAATCTCGGCGCGAACGAGATGAGTACGCTCGCCGACTATCTGCAGCGCCTCGGCCCAACGGCCCGATCGCGATTCCTAGAAGCCGTTTCCGTCGACCCTGGCCGCATGCAGACCTTTGCCAAAGGGCACGTCGCCCGCGCTGTGCTCGGCAGCCGCGATCAGGTGCAAGCGATCGACATGACGCTCGGCTCCGCCGCCGTGCTCGACTGGCCGGTCATCAAGCGCGATTTCGGACAGGTGATCGCCGGCGACGTGCATCCGTTACTGCTCTGGGAGACGCACCGGATCGCCGCCGTCATTGGGGTGTTTGCGCTCTTGTTGTTGCTCCTTGTTCTCCGCCGGCTGCTCGCCGTTCCCCGCCGGGCGGCCCCAGCCGATCCCCAACACTGATGCCCCTGTTCACCGTCGAGCAATTGAGCGGCCGGACCATCGAGGAAGGGCCGATGCTCTTTGCCGTGGCCGTCGCGGCTGCAAACATCCTGCGAGACCTTCGCGAGCACATCACCAACACGCTCGGCGGCCGGATGAGCCGCTATGAGGAGTTGGCCGAGGGAACTTTGTCGCGCGCCCTTGCCGATCTCGAGGCCAAGTCCCGCGACGGCGGCTGGGATGGTGTCGTCGGTGTGCGCATCGATCATCCAAAAATTGCCGATGGTGGCGTTTCGGTCGTGGTCTACGGCACGCCCTTCCGCTATGTGGACAAGCGGGTTTAGGGCGGTCAGCCGAACAGGCTCAGGTCAAATGGCGTGACGATCCTGTTCTTGGTTGTTGGTTTGGGCACGTTCTTACGGTGAACCGGCTTCCACTTCGCCTGAACGTGCTCTAAGCGGTAAACAGCGTCACGGGACAACAAAAGAGGGATCATCATGAGGCTCACCGCACCGACTGCGATCGTTTTCTTCCTGTCGCTCTTGCTCGCCGTGCTGGCGCTCCTCGCCAATTTCGGCAGCATCGCCATTCCTGTCATCGGCGGCAACACCTTCATCTCGCTGCTGGTCGCCTACGTGATCCTGCTGCTCGGGAATGTGATCCGGGGGATGTGACCTTGCGGCGCGCAGCCGTCTTGAGGCCGCGCTTATCTCCTGAACCGAATCCACTGGCATGACTCTCGGTTGCGCACCTCGGCGCCACGCCGCGTCTCGACGCCGTTTACTCTGTGCCCGGTTTTGCCGCTCCTGTTGGCATGTGTTTTGCTAGTGTTCTGCATCCCATATGCGGGAACGTGGATCAGGGAGCAGGCAATGGCGGTCATCAACGGTACGAGCGGGTCCAACATTCTTCGTGGAGGTCCGGCTTCCGACATCATCAATGGTCTCGGCGGCGCTGATTTCCTTTACGGAAACGGCGGCAACGACACCATCAAGGGCGGGTTGGGCAACGACCTGATGTTCGGTGGCGATGGGCGCGACATTCTCTATGGCGATGCCGGCAACGACACCGTTAAGGGTGGCACTGGCAACGATACGATCCTGGGTGGTGCCGGCAACGACACCCTCTCCGGTGATGGCGGTGTCGACATTGTCCGCGGTGGCTCTGGTAACGACAAGATTAACGGCGGCGACTCGCAAGACACCCTTCTCGGCGAGTCCGGGAACGATCAGATTTTTGGCGGGTCTGGAAACGACCTTATCGTCGGCGGCACTGGTGTCGACGTCATGAACGGTCAAGACGGACGAGACCGCTTCGCGTTCGGCGCGACGGATGCACTCCGAAATACTCTCGGCCAGGTCGATACAATCAACGGGTTTCGTGGCGTGTTCCAGGGCGGCACCGACAAGATCGATCTATCTGGCGTTCCCAACGTCCTGTTCCAGACGATCGACGTAGTTGGTGGCAAACTCCTGCAATTCACTGCTAACAACGGTGCCGGACCGCTGAACGAGGTTTTCATTTCAGGCATCGGAGCGATCAACAACGCCGACTTCATCATTTGATCAGCGGCTGAGCTACGCTAGGGTGTTGCCGTTTTTCGTTGAATCACTTCAACACCTTGATTCCTTGGTTTGTCGTGCTTCTTTTCGGAAAACCGCTTCGGATCCCGGCCTTCGCCGGGACAAGCTTTTCCGGAAGCTCTCTAACAAGCCCGGTCGGAAGGCCCGGGCTCGACCGGTTCTATAGCCGTTTATCGTGCTATCGTGCGACGCCCGTCAGATCATATTCCGCACATCCACGAACCGTCCCGCGATCGCGGCTGCCGCCGCCATCACCGGCGAGACGAGATGCGTGCGGCCCTTGTAGCCCTGGCGGCCCTCGAAGTTGCGGTTGGACGTCGAGGCGCAGCGCTCTTCCGGCTTCAGCTGATCCGGGTTCATGCCCAGGCACATGGAGCAGCCGGGCTCGCGCCACTCGAAGCCGGCGGCCTTGAAGATCTTGTCGAGCCCTTCCGCCTCGGCCTGCGCCTTCACGAGGCCGGAGCCCGGCACGATCATGGCGCGGAGTGACGACGCGATCTGCTTGCCCTCGACCACTTTGGCGACCTCGCGCAGGTCCTCGATGCGGCCATTCGTGCACGAGCCGATAAAGATGCGGTCGAGCGCGATGTCGGTCACCTTCGTGCCCGGCGTCAGCCCCATGTACTTCAACGCGTTCCACTTGCTCTCGCGGCGCTTCGGATCGGCGAGGTCGTCCGGGTTCGGCACGACGCCCGCAACCGAAACAACATCCTCAGGGCTCGTGCCCCAAGTGATGATCGGCGGCAGCTTCGCCGCATCGAGCCGCAACTCGCGATCCCAATGCGCACCGTCTTCGGAGTAGAGTGTCTCCCAATAGCTCCGCGCCTCGCCCCACAGCTTGCCTTTGGGCGAGCGCGGACGGTCCTTGAAGTAGTCGAAGGTCTTGGCGTCGGGCGCCATCAGCCCGGCACGCGCGCCACCCTCGATCGACATGTTGCAGATGGTCATGCGGCCTTCGATCGAGAGATCGCGGATCGCCTCGCCCGCATACTCGATGACGTAGCCCGTACCGCCCGCGGTGCCGATTTCGCCGATGATGGCGAGCACGATGTCCTTTGGCGTCACACCCTGTGGCCGTTTGCCGTCGACGGTGACGCGGAAGTTCTTCGATTTCTTCTGGCTCAAGGTCTGCGTCGCCAGCACGTGCTCGACCTCGGAGGTGCCGATGCCGTGGGCGAGCGCGCCGAACGCGCCATGCGTCGAGGTATGACTGTCGCCGCAAACGATCGTGGTGCCCGGCAGCGTGAAGCCCTGCTCGGGTCCGACGACGTGGACGATGCCCTGCCGCTTGTCGACCTCGTTGAAATACTCGACGCCGAACTCGGCGCAGTTGTCGGCCAGCGTCTTCACCTGCAGGGCCGATTCCGGATCATCGATCCCCTTCGAGCGGTCGGTCGTCGGCACGTTGTGGTCGACGACGGCAAGCGTTTTCTCAGGCGCGCGCACCTTGCGGCCGGACATCCGCAGACCCTCGAAGGCCTGCGGGCTCGTCACCTCGTGGACGAGATGGCGGTCGATGTAGATGAGGCAGGTGCCATCCGCGGCCTCGTCCACCAGATGGTCATCCCAGATCTTGTCGTAGAGCGTCCTCTTGGCCATCATCGCTGTCGTCCTGTCTGCCGCCGGAAGGTCCGGCCATTGGTTCTCGAGCGGGCTGCGTTTCATCGGCAGCGGCAGCCCGCTCTAGGTTCTCTACTGGTCG
>JANNSX010000148.1:0-24595 GCA_031403155.1 Hyphomicrobiaceae bacterium | reverse complement strand
CTAGTACCCGATCGCAGAATTGAGTGCCACACGTCGTGGCACGAAAATGCCGCGTGAATCGGGTACTTAAGCAAATGAGCTAGTACCAGCCATTTCTGATGGCGGGTACTAGTGCCACATTCGCTATTCGCCACTCGCCGGCGCGACGCGCCGCTCAATCACTGGCGGCACAAACGCCGTCACCGGCGGCGGCTCGCCGGCGAATTTCTCCACCTCCACCAAACAGGAATGTGCCGACGGCCCTTGGCCGAGGCTGGACGTGCCCTTGTCGCGCGTCAGCACGTTGGGATTACCGTGCTTGCAGAGGCTACCGATCTCGCCGGGCACTTCCGGATCATACCAGGCGCCGGTGGAGAGCTGGATCGCGCCGGGCATGACGTCCCCGGAGAGAACCGCACCAGCGAGGCAGGCGCCACGATCATTGAAGATGCGAACGACGTCGCCGGCCGCAATGCCACGCGCGGCGGCATCGCCCGGATGCATCATCGCCGGCTCGCGGCCCCTGATCTTGCTCGCCTGGCTGACGCCGCCGCAATCGAGTTGACTGTGCAGCCGCGTGCGCGGCTGGTTCGAGACGAGATGCAGCGGATACCGCTTGGCCGCCTCGCCGCCGAGCCACTCGTAGGGCTCCATCCAAGCCGGATGACCGCCGATGTCCGCATAGCCGAATCCGGCGATCGCTTCCGAGAAGATCTCGATTTTACCGCTCGGTGTCTTGAGCGGGTGAGCCGCCGGATCGGCGCGGAAACCCTCGAGCAGAATGCCGTCGCGCTCGGGCGCCGGCCGGCTCATCGTACCCTGCTCGCGCATGGCCTCGAGATCGGGCAGCGCGAAGCCGGCGCGCTCGGCGCGTTCCCGCGCCCGCGTCCACATGGACCCCAACCAGTCCTCGGCGCTGCGGCCTTCCGTGAAAACCTGTTCCACGCCCATCACCCGCGCGATCCCCGCAAGCACATCGTAATCACTACGAGCGCCGCCGACCGGCGGGATCGCCTGCCGCATGGCGACGATCAGCGGGTCCCAACGGCACATCGAGAGATCGTCGCGCTCGAGCGGCGTCGTCACCGGAAAGACGATATCGGCGTGGCGCGCCATCGGCGTCCACCAGATCTCGTTGACGATGATCGTCTCGGGCTGCCGGAGCGCGGCAATCAACCGGTTGATGTCCTGATGATGATGGAACGGATTGCCGCCCGCCCAATAGACGAGGCGGATGTCAGGATAGGTGAAGCGCTCACCATTGAAGTCGTAAGGCACGCCCGGATTGAGCAGCAAATCGGAAATGCGCGCGACCGGAATGGCGTCGGGAACGGGATTGCGCCCCTGCGGGAACGCCGGCCAGCGGATCTCGCTCACCGGGTTGCCAACACCGTTGGCGCAAGCGTAGCCGAAGCCGAAACCGCCACCGGGAAGCCCGATCTGGCCCAACATCGCCGCGAGCGTCACCGCCATCCAACAGGGCTGCTCGCCATGATCGCCGCGCTGGATCGACCAGGAGACGGTGATCATCGTGCGCGTCGCCGCCATGCGGCGGGCGAGATCGCGGATGCTCTGGGCGCTCAGACCGGTGAGGCGCGCGGCCCACTCGGCATCCTTCGGCTGACCATCGGTCGCGCCCATGAGATAGGGCTCGCATTTCTCGTAACCCGTTGCATAGCGTGTGAGGAATTGCCGATCGTGCAGCTCTTCGGCGACGAGCGTATGCGCCAGCCCCAGCATCAGCGCCGTGTCGCTTCCTGGTCGCGCGGCGAGCCACTCGGCTTGAAGCTCCGGCAGCATGTCGGAGCGCAGCGGCGAGATCGAAACGAACTCGCAGCCGTTCGCCCTCGCTGCCCGCAACGCCTCCGGCATCGTGTGACGCCCGACGCCGCCGGCATTGACCTGTGCATTCTTCGGCGCCAGCCCACCGAAACTCACGATGAGCTTCGTGTGCTTGGCGATCACCGGCCAGGTCGTCGCGCGATCAAGCACGAGGCCGGAGAAATCGCCGACGATATGCGGCATCAGCGCGCTCACCGCCGCATAGCTGTAGGTGTCGATGGAGGCCGTGTAGCCGCCGATGCCATTGAGGAACCGGTGCAGCTGGCTCTGCGCGTGGTGGAACCGGCCGGCGCTCGCCCAACCATAGGAGCCGCCGAAGATGGCGCTGTTGCCGTGCGCTTGCCGCACGCGATCGAGCTCGGCGGCGGCCAATGCACTCGCCTCGTCCCAGGAGACGGCGACGAAAGGTTCGCGGCCACGCCCCGAGCGGTCGGAACCTGGGCCTTTCTCGAGGAAGCCCTTGCGCACCACGGGCTCGGAGATGCGCACCGGATGATGCACGGCTTCCACGATGCCCGGCCCGATCACCGCCGGATCGGGATCGCCGGCATAGTCCTTGACGCCGACCACGCGGCCGCCCTCGACCTCGGCGAAATAGGTGCCCCAATGCGTCGAGAAGGGCGCGAGCGTCCGCGGCTGCTCTGTCATTGTCCTGCCGATCCGGCTAAGTTTTGTATGCCCACTGAGAAAACCACTGATCGCGCCAATGTCCTCGCTCCGCCGCATCAACGCAACCAATCAGCGGCTCGCCGGCAAGATCTATCAGAGAGTCCTGACCGCGATCCAGGCCGGCACGATCGGACCGACCGAGCGGATCGTCCAGGAGAAGCTTGCCGAGAAATTGCGGGTCAGCCGGACGCCGGTGCGCGAGGCGCTGTTCCGCCTGGAGCAGGAGGGCGTGCTCGTCATCGCGGGGCGAGGCGGGTTCCGCATCCGCCATGTCTCCGATCGCGATGTGCGGGACATCTATCAGGCGCGCAAGGCCATCGAGGGCTACGGCGCACGAACGCTGGCGGAAGCGCCCGACGAGCGGCGGATCGAGCGGCTCAAGTCCGTGATCGTCGCGCAGGAGAGGCAGTCATTCGCCTCGGTCGCCGACTATTACGACGCCAACCGCACCATCCACCGCGCCTTCATCGCGGAGACCGGCAACCGCTATCTGCTCGAAATGTTCGACAGCATGTGGAACCGCAGCCTCTCCTTCCACATTTTCTCGTCCATGAGCGATTCTACGTTGCGCCAATCGCTCACCGGCCACATGGCGCTCGTCGAGGCCATCCGCTTCGGCCCGCCCAATCGTGCGGCCGAAACCATGTTCCATCACATCGACGGCGGGCTCGCTATGCAGCTCGCGGCGCTGGAAGCCGCGCGCCAGGCCGGGCGAGTCGCCTGATCAACCTACGCAAACGCCGGCATCACCTCGTCGATGAAGAGCTGCAGCGAGCGTTTCTGCTCCTTCAAGCCGAGCCCCAAACTCGCATAGTAGGTGAACTGGTCGACGCCCAGCGCCTCGTACGTCCGGAGCTTAGCGATCACCTCCCCGGGCGTGCCGAACATCAGGTTCTCGGAGAGCATCTTGGGATCATACTCGGCGCGATTGCCGAGCTCCGCGAAGGGAATGGATTTCGGAAAGCCGTTGGCCACGTCGCCCAGATTCTTGAACAGGTTCTCGAACTGCGAGAGCTGGCGCTGTGCCGCGCGCACCGGCACCTCCCATTCGTCCTTGCGATCATAGACGCAAGCGTGCCGCATCATCGCGAAGATCGGCCGCTTGGCACCCGGATGCTTCTGCATCGCCTCGTCCAGCCGGCTCTTGTAGAGCTCGGCCTCCGACATCGGCCGCGTCAAAGGCCAGGACATGATGTTGCAGCCATGCGCGACGGCAAAGTCGTAGGTGATGGGCGCGCGGGCCGCGATCCAGATCGGGGGATGGGGAAGCTGCACGGGTTTCGGCACGGAGGTCGAGAGTGGGAACTGCCAGAACTCGCCCTTGTGCTCGACGTCACCCGCCCACAGCGCCTTGATGACCGGCAGGGCCTCCTGCATGTAGCGCCAGCCGTCCGATTGCTTGAGGCCCGGATGCATCCGGTCGAACTCGCGCTGGTAGGCACCGGAGCCGATTCCGAATTCGGAGCGGCCGTTCGAATAGAGATCGAGCAGAGCGGCGGCGCCGGCGAGTTTGATCGGATGCCAATAGGGCGCGACCGCCACCGCGACGCCGATGCGGATGCGGTTGGTGTGCGCGGCCCACCAGGCACAGATCTGGAAGGGGTCGGGCGCGATCGTCATCTCGAGTGCGTGGTGCTCGGCCGCCCAGGCGATGTGGAAGCCGCCCTGGTCCGCCATCTGCACCATCTCGAGCGTGTGCTTGGCGACGGCCGACATGTCGATGTCGGGGGTGATCCGCTCCATGTTGATGGCGAGCTGGAACTTCATGGTTGGCCGATCCTGTGCTTTGGATGTGAGCAGTACACCTATCATACGGCATTGTGCGTTCAGAGAAACTGTGACGTTCTGCCGGAGTGCTGCATCGGCCTGTCACTCGTGCATCGTCGCCCCGCCGTCGATGACGATGGTCTCGCCGGTCATGAACTTGCCGGCGTCGGCGGCGAGGAAGACGGCCGCCGGGCCGATATCGTCGGGCTCGCCGATGCGTTTCAAGGGAGTAACGCGCAGATACTCCTCGAGCGAGGCCTCGTCCTCCCACAGCGCGCGGGCGAAATCCGTCTTGACGAGCCCTGGTACGATGCAGTTGACGCGGACATTCTTGGGTCCGAGCTCGATGGCGAGATTGCGCGCCAGTTGTATGTCGGCGGCCTTGGAGATGCAGTAGGCCCCGAGCGTCGGCGAGCCTCTGAGGGCCCCCGTCGAGGAGACGATGATGATCGCGCCCTGGCCCTGACGCACGATCTCTGGCCGCGCGAAGGTGATGAGCCAGTGATTGGAGAGAATGTTGTTGTCGAGTACCTTGCGGAACTGGTCGTCCGATATGCCATCCATCGGGCCGTAGTAGGGATTGCTCGCGGCATTGCAGACGAGCGTGTCGAGGCGGCCGAAGGCCTTGATCGTCTCATCGACGAGCGCCTTCAACTGATCTTTCGAGGAGATGTTCGCGGTGATCGCGACAGCACGTTTGTCGCCATGCCGCGCGTTGATCTCGGCCGCCACCGCCTCGCAGGCCGGTTGCTTGCGCGAGGAGATGACAACCTTCGAGCCGGCCTCCGCCAGATGCCAGGCGATCGAGCGGCCGATGCCCTTGGAAGAGCCGGTGACGATGGCGACCTTGCCGGTCAGATCGAAGGCCTTCATGATGCGCTATCCCTTATCCTGAGCCGCCCGGCGCTGCTCGTCCTCCTGCACACGCCGCCAGTCGACCTTACCCGAGGCGAGCATCGGCAGCGCATCCACGAATGCATAGTGGGTCGGCACTTTGTAGGCGGCGATGCGTTGAGCCAGCCACGCCTTGATCTCGCCCGCCTCCGCCGCGACACCCGCCTTCGGCACGATGACCGCCTTCGCCGTCTCGCCGCGCCGCGGATCCGGGATGGCGACGACAACCGCCTGCTGTACGACCGGATGCGCATAGAGCATCGCCTCGATCTCCGAGGGCCAGACCTTGAAGCCTGCCGCATTGATCATCCGCTTCAGGCGATCGACGAGGAAATAGTAGCCGTCCTCGTCGACATAGCCGAGATCGCCAGTGCGCAAGAATTGCGTGCCATCGCGCTCGATCAGAGCTGCGGCCGAAAGCTCGGGCTTGCGCCAATAGCCCTTGAACACCTGCGGGCCAGAGACGATGATTTCTCCCACCTCGCCCTGCGGCAGCTCACGCAGTGTTTCCGGATCGACGACGAGGCTCGTCACACCGATGAAGGGAATACCGAGACACTGCCGTTTAGGCCGCCCCGGCGGATTGATGTGGCAGGCCGCCATGGTCTCGCTCAAGCCGTAACCCTCGACATAGGCAAGGCCGGTTTCCTCCTCGAGGCGCCTGGCGAGCGCTTCCGGCATCGCCGCGCCGCCGCCGCCGATCCGCTTGATCGTCTTGATCCGCTCGCGCGTGAACGCGGGGTCCGCCATGACGTCGACCATCATGGTGGTGATGAGGCGCCAATGGGTGACGCGCTCGCGCTCGGTCAATGCCAGGGCGGTCGCAGCATCCCATCGCGTCATGATGACGTTGCAGGCGCCGGCATGAACCGGCGCGTGCATGGCACCTTGCATGCCGGTGACGTGAAAAAACGGCAGCGTACCGAGCACCACGCCGGTCTCGTCCATCGGCGCCCAAAGGGCGTAGGCGTGAATGTTCGCCTGCACGGTGCGATGCGTGTGCATGCAGCCGCGCGGCTCGCCGGTGGAGCCCGAGGTATAGACGATGACGGCGAGGTCATCGGCGCTGGCAATCGAGAGCTTGGGCTCGGCGCCCAGAGCGAGCGCCCCGCCCCAGTCCCTGAGACCTGGCCCATCGATCGGGGTACGCGGGGCCGGCGAGACCTCCGTTGGAAGCCTGACGCCATCGGGCAGATCGTGACCATCGAGAGCATCGCCGTAGCTCGCAACGACCGCCGCCGTGAGCGCGCTCCTGCCAATCAGCGCCTTGACCGGCGCGATCTGCGGCACACCGCAGATGACAACGCGTGCGTCCAGCTCCGAAACGATCCGTCCGAGATCCTCGCTCCCGAGCATCGGATTGAGCGGTACCACCACCGCATCGGCCCGGAGGATCGCGTAGTAAGCGACCACGAATTGCGGGCTGTTCTGCATGAGGAGCGGTACGCGGCTCCCCCGCGCGACGTGAAGCTCGTGCTGCAGGTATCCAGCGAGCCGATCGACCCGGTCGGCCAGCCATCGATAGCTGAGGCGGGTGCCATAGTAGGCGATCGCCGTCGCATCGGGGACCCGGAGCGCCGTGGCGCTCAGATTATCGTGGATACGCAGCGCCGGCACGTCGAGCGTGCGTGGCACGCCGTCCGGCCAGAACGCAAAATGGCGATCGCTCATCGTCACTCTCGCAGGTCAGCCCGACGCCATCTTGACGTTGATCTCGCGGGCGCCGCTGACATTGATGAAGGTGCCGCTGATATAGCTCGCCGCATCGGAGGCGAGGTACATGACGGCGCTGGCGATGTCGTCCGGCTGGCCGATGCGGCCGAGCGGCACTGTGCGCCGGGCGGCTTCCGCCGCTTGGCCAGGCTCCGGGAAATCCGGCTCGAGCATTTCGGTCTCGGTCAAGCCCGGACGGACGGTGCAGACGCGGATGCCCTGGCCTGCAACCTCCTTGGCGAGGCCCAGTGTGAAGGAATCGACCGCGCCCTTGCTCGCCGCGTAGATGACGTCCTGTGGCAGTCCGCCGTAGAGCGCCGAGATCGAGGAGATGTTGATGATGACCCCACCCTTGCCGCCCGTCGATTTGCTCATGGCCCGGACGGCGGAGCGCGCGGTCAGGATCACGCCTCGGACGTTGACACCCAGGATATAGTCGATGTCGGCGGCCTTGCAGTTGGCGATGCTGGTGGAGACCGCCACGCCGGCATTGTTCACGAGCACGGTGGGCGCCCCGAGCCCGGCCACCGCCTCGGCGAACAGGCGCTCGACATCGGCCTCTTTGGAGACATCGCCTTGGACGGCGATGGCCCTGCCGCCGGCCGCGGCGATCTCCCGGACGAGCGCATCGGCGCGATCCCTGGCGCGGGCATAATTTATCGCGACGGCATAGCCACCGGCCGCCGCCTGCCGGGAAATCGCCGCACCAATGCCGCGCGAGCCGCCGGTTACGATCATCACACCAGCCATGTTACCTCCACCATGTCGAGAGCCGTCATCTTCGGCTATCCTCTCCATCCGTCAAGTAGAGGCACCCTCATGCTCGAATTGTCCGCCAACGCCGCCGCTCTCAAAGAGAAGCTCGAACGCTTCATGCAGGAACGGGTCTATCCAAACGAGGCCCGGCTGTTGGCGCACGATGCGCAATCGGTGGCGATCGAGGAGAAACTCAAGTCGGAAGCGCGGGGCCAGGGCTTGTGGAATCTGTTCCTGCCCGGCACACATGGCTCGGGCCTGAGCAACACCGACTACGCGCACCTCTGCGAGGTCATGGGCCGCTCCTCGGTGGCGCCGGAGCTGTTCAATTGCAGCGCACCCGATACCGGCAACATGGAGACGCTGGCGCTCTACGGTGACGACGCGCTGAAGGCGCGCTGGCTAAAACCGTTGCTCGAGGGCGAGATCCGCTCCTGTTTCTCCATGACGGAGCCCGATGTCGCCTCGTCGGACGCGACGAACATCCGCACCGCGATCCGCCGCGACGGCGACAGCTATGTCATCAACGGGCGCAAATGGTGGTCGACGGGCGCCATGAGCCCGCGCTGCAAAATCGCCATTGTCATGGGCTGCACCGATGAGGCCGCTGCCAGACACAAGCGACAGTCGATGATCCTGGTGCCGCTCGATACGCCCGGCGTCAAGGTCGAGCGCGGCCTCCAGGTGTTCGGCTACGACCATCCGCCGGGCGGGCATGCCGAGATCAGCTTTACGAATGTGCGCGTGCCCGCCTCCAACATGCTGCTCGGCGAAGGCCGCGGTTTCGAGATTGCACAAGGAAGGCTTGGCCCCGGACGCATCCACCACTGCATGCGGCTGATCGGCGTCGCCGAGCGGGCGCTCGAGGCAATGACGGAACGCGCAACGAAGCGCGTCGCCTTCGGGAAGTCCCTCGCCGAGCAAGGCGCCATCCGTCAGGACATCGCCCGCTCGCGCATCGAGATCGAGCAGGCGCGGCTGCTGACATTGAAGGCCGCGCACATGATGGACACCGCCGGCAACAAGGCGGCCCGGCGCGAGATCGCCATGATCAAGGTCGTGGCACCCGCCATGGCCTGCACGGTGATCGATCGCGCCATTCAGGTGTTCGGCGCGGCGGGCGTGTCGCAGGACACGTTCCTGGCCGAGGCCTATGCGAAAGCCCGCTCGCTCCGCCTCGCAGACGGCCCCGACGAGGTCCATCGCGAGGCGATCGCACGCATGGAGCTGGCGCGGTTTGAGAAGGCCGAGACGAGGTAGCAAGTAGACATGAGGCAACACTTCCTGCAGACGAGGACGTACGCCGATTCGACTTCATCTTGGCAATGATCCAACCGATGGTGTTCGAAACGCTCAACCCCTCTCCCGCCTATCGCCACCCTCTCCCCAAGGGAGGGCCGGCTACAACAGATGCTGCCGGTGCCGCGAACCCAAGGTGCCACGTCACCGATGTCTCGCTTCAATCGGCCCTCCCCTTTGGGGGGAGGGTGCCGATAGGCGGGAGAGGGGTTGATTTGAGCAGTGAGCCACAACATCTCGAGAGATTGGCAACGACATGAGCTATGGTATGTTTTCGCGGAAGGCCGCTATCCTGCGATTTAAAGTCTCCCATCGTTCAAGTGCTTGTTTGTAGCTGTTGCCGCAATGACCGAGCTCGTCGACATGCTGCCGCAGCACCGGATCGATGCGCAGGTGCTCGGGCGCGTGCTCAAGCGGCACATCGATGGCGACTGGGATAAACTTACCATCCGCCAATTCCAGGGCGGCCAATCCAATCCGACCTATCTGCTCGATACCGGCTCTGCACGCTATGTGCTGCGAAAACAGCCGCCCGGGCCGCTGCTCCCGAAAGCCCATCAGATTGATCGCGAGCATCGCATCATGGCGGCGCTTTGGGATAGGGGCGTGCCGGTGCCGCGCATGCTGCACTATGAAAGCGACGCCCTGATCATCGGCACGCCATTTTTCGTCATGGCGCATGTCGAGGGCCGAATCGCGCCCGACTTGCGGATGGCAGACTTAGCGAGGTCCGAGCGGATACCCGTCGCCGAAAGCCTGATGCGGACGCTTGCCCGGTTGCATTGCCTCGACTGGCGTGCTCTCGGCCTCACCGATTTCGGACGGCCGGACGGCTATGCGCGCCGGCAGGTCGAGCGGTGGGGGAAGCAGTACGCGGCCTCTCGCACCGCCGATCTCCCCGCCATGGACCGGCTCGGCACCTGGCTCGCCGCGAACATTCCGGCGGATGAGCGCGCAACGATTGCCCACGGTGATTTTCGGATCGGCAACGTCATCCTTGCGGGCGGTCGTCCAGACATTGCCGCCGTCCTCGATTGGGAGCTGTCGACCATCGGCCACCCGCTCGCCGATCTCGCTTACTGTCTCCTGCCCTACCACATGCCTTGCGGCGGCATCGCCGGTCCGGGACTCGCCGGATTGGATTTCGCAGCCGAAGGCCTGCCAAGCGAAGTCCAACTGATCGAAACCTACTGCACCTCCACCGGCATCGCCCCGCCGCGCAACCTCGACTTCTTCCTGGCGCTCGCCTTTTTCCGCCTCGCGGCCATCGTCCAGGGCGTTTACGCCCGCGCGCTGCAGGGCAATGCCAGCAGCGCGTCAGCCCATGAGATGGGGCCGCGCGTTGCCGCACTTGCCGAGGCGGGGCTGGCAGTCGCGGCGCATGAGCCGTAGTGTCCGCCGACCGAAAAAACAGGAATCACCCATGCCCTCTCTCTCTTCCTTCCCGATCACCCAGCGCTGGCCGGCGAAACATCCCGACCGCATCCAGCTCTACTCGCTGCCGACGCCCAATGGGGTGAAGGCCTCGATCATGCTCGAGGAAACCGGCCTCGCTTACGAGCCGCACACCATCGACATCATGCAGAACGAAACCTGGGGACCGGAGTTCCTGTCGCTCAATCCGAACGGCAAGATCCCGGCGATCATCGATCCCGACGGCCCTGGTGGCAAGCCGCTCGGGCTCTTTGAGTCGGGCGCGATCCTGCTCTACCTCGCGGAGAAGACGGGCAAGTTCCTGCCGGCCGATCCGGCGCGGCGCTACGAGACCATCCAATGGGTGTTTTTCCAGATGGCCTCCATCGGACCGATGTTCGGGCAGCTCGGATTCTTCCACAAGTTCGCCGGCAAGGATTATGAGGACAAGCGGCCGCTGCAGCGCTACGCGGCCGAGTCGAAGCGGCTGCTCGGCGTGCTCGAGGCGCGGCTCGACGACCGCGATTGGATCATGGGTGACGACTACACCATTGCCGACATCTCCATGCTGGGCTGGGTGCGCAATATCAACGGCTTTTACGGCGCGGGCGAGATCGTCGAGTACGACAAGCTCAAGCGCGTTCCGGCTTGGCTCGAGCGCGGCCTCGCGCGTCCGGCGATGCAGCGGGGGTTGACGATTCCCAGCCGTCCGTAGCGTGCGGCAGGAACCGCCGCCAGCGACCTCACATCACCAGCGCCAACGGCCTGACAGGACAACCCGTGCCGTCACGCATGTTGAGGGGCGAGACGACGAACAGGAACTCCTTGCCGGCGAGGTTCTCGAAATTGCAGCACTGCTGCACCATGCAGATGTTGTTGGTGAGCCAGATCTTGTGCGTCGGCCACCACCACTCGGCCGGGTCGTCCATGCCCATCATGTCGGTGACGAACAGGACCATGCCACGATCGACCAGCCACTGCGCGGTGTCGGTCGGCACATGCGGCCGGTTGAGCATCCAGTCGCCGACGCCCCAATGCTTGTCGACGCCCGTCCAGCACATGACGGCCGCATCCGGCCCGATCGGTTTGCCGGTCTTCCGCTCCGCCTCCTCGAAATCGGCGATGGTGATGGCCTCTCCACGCGCTTTCCAGGTGAAATCGTAGAGGTTGCCCGGCATGATCAACCGATCGAGCGGTACTTGTCCGACAGCGACGCCCTTGCGATCGAAATGGCGCGGGGCATCCAGATGCGTCGAGCAATGCTCCGCCATGAGCATCATCCGGCTCTCCTGGGCGTACTTGCCGCCGGTCTGCTTTTCCAACTGATCAAAGGTTTCGACGGGCCAGAAGGCAATCTGCAAACCGCCCACATTCGGCATACCATTGTAAAGCTCACGGCCGAGATCGATGATCTCCTTGACGGGCTTCATTTCGGATCATCCTTCAGCTGAGAGCCGATTGGCAAAAATGTACGTTGACGCAGCCTATGAACACTGACAAGTGGCTCGATCCGTTGCAATGCATTTGACCTCGGACCCGCTACGCGAAGCAACCTTGTCTCACGCATTCCTATCGTCTGACCGTGACCTGAGCTATCTCTTGTCAGGAACCCGGAGAGCCCCATGCCCAAGCCCAACTACCCGAGCGCCTTCCTCCACCCCTTCTCGCATCTGCCCACGCTGGAGGAGTCCGGCCCCGTGATCATCGATCGCGGCGAGGGCATCTACATCTACGACGATCGGGGACGGAAGTATCTCGAGGGGAACTCCGGCCTGTGGAACGTCGTGCTCGGCTTCGACAATCCGCGCCTCATCGAGGCGGCGCAGCGCGCCTACGCGAAACTCCCGGCCTACCACGCCTTCTTCGGCCGGGTCGGCCAGGCGGCGCTCGATTTGTCGGAACGCCTCGTCAAACTCGCGCCGATGGAGGCGAACCGCGTCTTCTATGCGAACTCCGGGTCGGAGGCGAACGACAGCGTCGTCAAGCTGCTCTGGATTCTCGCCGAGGCCGAAGGCAAGCCGCATCGCCGGCTGATGCTCTCGCGCAAGAACGGCTATCACGGCATGACCATCATGACGTCGAGCCTGACCGGCAAGGACTACGTCAAGACGGCGAGCGGACTCCCCCTCAGGGAAGTCATTCACCTGACCTCGCCGCATCATTGGCGCGAGGCGCTCGAGGGAGAGAGCGAGGAAGACTTCTCGGCGCGCTTGGCACTTGAGCTCGAGCAGACCATCCGCAACACCGGACCGGAACTCTTCGCCGGTTTCATCGCCGAGCCGGTGCTGGGCGCGGGTGGCGTCATCCCGCCGCCCAAGGGCTACTTCCCGGCCATGCAGAAGGTGCTGCGCAAGTACGGCATCCCGCTCATCGCGGACGAGGTGATCTGCGGATTCGGGCGAACGGGCGAATTCTGGGGTTCGCTCAAATACGGCATCGAGCCCGACATGGTGGTCGCCTCGAAGGTGATCACGGCGGGATTCTTCCCGATGGGCGTGATCATCATTTCCAAGGAGATGACGAAGCGGATCGAAAAGGCCTGCGCCGGGATCGAGGAGGTGCCGCACGGCTTCACGACGGGCGCACATCCCGTCGGCTGTGCCATCGCCATGGCCGCTTTGGACGAGATCGAGGCGGGGGCGTTTGCGAATGTGAAGAAGGTGTCGCCGCTGTTCCAAGAGCGGCTCTCAGCCATGGGCCATCATCCGATGGTGGGCGAGGCGCGCGGCGTCGGCCTCATGGGCGCGCTCGAGATGGTGTCGAACAAGCGGACGAAGCAGCCCTTCGACGGATCGCTCGGCGTCAGCGAACGGGTCGCTCAGGAGGCGCTGAGAAACGGCCTCATCTGCCGGCCACTCGGCGCCTCGATCGTGCTGGCGCCACCCTTCATCATCAAGCCGGCCGAGATCGAGGAGCTGTTCGCGATCCTCAAGACGACGCTCGATGCCGTGTATGGCGGGCTGGGCAAGAAGGCGGCGTGAGGGCGATCACACGGCACTCCTATTGCACCCCGCCGCCCGTCCATATCGCGGATCTGCCATCCAAGGCCTGCAACGGGCCAAGCCCTTTCTCGGCGGGAGGTATGCGCACGGCGAATTGCATCCGGGGCGGCCAGTGGGTAGCGTGCTTGAACCGCAGCGGACCTGCGGAGTCCATTGCGCATCCCCCGGTCAAAGTGGCGCATAACAGAGTAGCGAACTTCATGGCGAAGACCGTAGAGCCCAATTCGTCTTGGTTGAAGCCGCTGTTGGAGCCGCGCTCGATCGCCATCGTGGGCGCCTCGGAAAGGGAAGGCTCGTTCGGGCGAACCACGCTCGAGCAAACGCTGCTCGGCAAGGCGAAAGTGCCCGTCTATCCCGTCAATCCGAAGCAGAAGGAGATGCTGGGCCTGCCCTGCTATCCCTCCCTCGCCGAGCTGCCGGAGCCGGCCGATCTCGTGATCTTCGCCGTTGCCAATGCGATGCTCGAAGAGCAAGTGGCACTCGCAATCCAGACGGGATGCAAGGCCGGCACTATCTTCGCCAGCTGTTACATGGAGGGCGACAGCAACCCGCCGATGCCGCGACGGTTGGCCGAGAGGTCCAAGGCCGCCGGTTTTCCCCTCTGTGGCGCAAACTGCATGGGCTTCTACAATCCGGCCGCCGGGGTCTATTCCTCTTGGTATGCAGCCGGCACTCTCGAACCCGGACCGATCGGGTTGGTGACGCATTCGGGAACGCTCTTCATCACACTTGCGGCCAACGACCCCAGGTACAAGTTCAGCCTCGTCGTCTCACCCGGCCAGGAGCTTTGCGTCACCGCGGCCGACTACATGCACTACATGCTCGACCGGCCCGAAACGAAGGTGATCGCGCTCATTCTGGAGACGGTTCGCGACCCTTCAGGCTTCATTTCCGCGCTCGAGCGCGCCAATGCGAAAGACGTGCCGGTCGTCGCCATCAAGGTGGGGCGGACCGAGAAAAGCGCGCTCCTCGCCAAGAGCCATTCGGGCGCCATCACCGGCAACGATGCGGCCTATGAGGCGCTGTTCGAGAAGTACGGCGTCATGCGCGCCCAGAATGTCGATGAGCTGATGGCGACAGCCATGCTGATGTCGAGCCCGAAGCGCGCCAAGTCAGGCGGCGTTGCGGCTGTCCTGGATTCCGGCGGCGCGCGCGGCCTCTTCCTCGACCTCGCCCACGACATCGGCGTGCCGATCGCGCAGATCAACAAGGTGACCGAGCAGAAGCTCCGCGACACGCTCGAGTATGGACTCGACCCGGTCAATCCCGTCGATGCCTGGGGCACCGGCCACGACTTCGAGCGCCGGTTCCGCGACTGCCTGCAGGCGGTCACCGACGATCCGGATTCGGGGCTCGGGATATTTCTTTCCGATGTCAGCAACGACGCCGATCCAGTCACTCTCGACTTCGCGCGGATCGCCGTGAAGGTCGATCGCAATTCCGACAAGCCCGTCATCATGGCCTCCCATTGGAGCCAACTGATGGGCCGCGGTATTCCCGCGCGGATCGTCAAAGACGGCACGCCCTTCCTGGAAGGCACGCAGAACGTGCTGCTCGCGGCCAAGCACGCCTTCGCCTATCGCGATTTCCGTGCGCTGCCCAAGCTCAGCGCACCCAAGGGACCGAGCGAGAAGGTGTTGGCGCGCTGGCGAAAGCGGTTGGCCGAGGGCACCGATATCCTGGAGGCCGAGGGCCTGGCGCTGCTCGCCGACTTCGGTATCTGCGTGCCGCGCTCGCAGATCGTCGGGTCGGAGGCCGAGCTCGGGGATGCCCTCGGTGGCATGAGCTTCCCGGTTGCGATCAAGACCGCCATGCCCGGCATCCATCACAAGAGCGATGTCGATGGTGTGAAGCTCGGCCTGAAATCGCGCGACGAAGCGCTTGCGGCCTATCGCGACCTCAATCTACGCCTTGGGCCGGAAGCGCTCGTCGCGGAGATGGCCATGTCAGGCACGGAACTCGCGCTCGGCCTCGTCCAGGACGAGCAGTTCGGACCCGTCATGATTGTCGGGGCCGGCGGCACGATGATCGAAGTTCTCAAGGACCGCCGCGTGGCTTTGCCACCCATTGATAGCACCCGGGCGCACACCCTGATCGACCGCCTGAAGCTTCGGCCCCTGCTCGACGTGCATCGCAAGCGCCCGGCCGCCGACACGGCCAAGCTCGCCGACACCATCGCCCGCTTCTCGGTGCTGGCGGCCACTCTCGGCGATCTCATCGCCGAGCTCGACGTCAATCCGCTCATCGCCGGGCCCGATGGCGCCGTCGCCGTCGACGCCCTCGTCATCCCCAAACGCCCCGCCTGATCCTCAGAGGAGAGCCCCATGGAAGCCTTCGACACGCCCGAGGATCGCCGCTTCCGTCTGGAGGTGCGCAAATTCTTCAAGGACAATCTGCCCGACGAAATCCGCCAGGGCATGATGACCGGCCTCGGTATCGACCGGCAGACGCATGACGCCTGGAACAAAGTCATGCTCAAGCAGGGTTGGTCCGCGCCGACTTTCCCGAAAGAGTATGGCGGACCGGGCTGGAGTCTCAAACAGCAATATATCTACGACCAGGAGCGGTGCGCCGCCTGGGCACCGATGCCGCTCATCTTCAACATCGATATGGTCGGGCCGCTGTTCATCAAATACGGCACCGAGAAGCAGAAGGCCGAGTACATCCCTCGCCTGGTCGATGGCCGCGATCACTGGTGCCAGGGATTTTCCGAGCCGGGCTCGGGCTCGGATCTCGCCTCGCTGAAGTGCCGGGCCGAGAAGAGAGGCGACCGCTGGGTCATCAACGGGCACAAGATCTGGCAGACCGTCGTCTTCGACTCCGACATGATGTTCGGACTGTTCCGCACCGACTCCTCCGGCAAGAAGCAGCAGGGCATCAGCGTCTTCATCCTGCCGATGAGCTCGAAGGGTCTGTCGCTGCGCGAGATCCGCCTCATCGATGGTGTCGAGCGGGTTGCCCAATGCACCTTCGAGGATGTCGAGATCCCGGCCGAGAACCTCGTCGGCAGGCAAGGCGAAGGCTGGAGCATCGCCAAATATCTGCTGACCTTGGAACGCCTCGGCATCGCCGAGGTGGCGCCCTCGCAGGCCTGCCTGAAGCGTCTGAAGGAGCTGGCCATGGCGGAATTGCGCGGCAACGAGCCCTTGGGCCGCGATCCGACCTTGCTCGCCGACATCGCCGCCGTCGAAGCCGATCTCGATGCGCTGGAAGCGACCGAGTACCGCTTCCTGTTCGATCCGCAGTCGAATGGCGAGCTCGGACCAGAGTCCTCCATCCTCAAGATCAACGGTACGCTGGTGCGTCAGCGCCTGACCGAGCTTACGATGCGTGTCGCCGGACCATTCGCACAGACCACGGGAACCGGCCTGCCGTCGATGGATGCGGGCGATCCCGCCCGCGCCTACGCCTCCTGGTCGACCCGGCACTATCTCAACCACCGCAAGATCTCGATTTACGGTGGCTCGAACGAGATTCAGCGCGGCATCGTCGCCAAGGCCGTGCTGGGGCTTTAAGGAACATCAGATGCAACAGAGCTATTTCCTCGGCGACGACGAGCGTTTGTTCCGCGACAGCCTCGCCAAGCTGTTCGCGGATAGCGGCTGGTCGGACGCGGAGCGCCGCAAGGCGGCCGCGAGCGATCCGGGCTACGGCGCCACTGTGTGGAGGAAGCTCGCCGAGGCCGGCGCGCTCGGTGCGTTCTTGCCCGAGAGCGCCGGCGGCAGCGGCGGCAACGGCCTGTCGCTGATGGTGGCGATGGAGGCTTTCGGCAAGGCGTGTTTTCCTAGCCCCTATCCGTGGACGATTGCCGCTGCGGTGCCCTTGCTGTCGGCCGCCGGCGAAAGCGGGACCGCCGCGCTCGGCCGGATCGCCTCGGGCGAGGCCATCGCAACCGTCGCCTTCACCGAGCCGCGCTCGCGCTACGACCTGAACCATGTCGAGACGCGCGCGGAGAAGCGTGGCTCGGGCTATGTGCTCACCGGCAAGAAAGTCGCCGTGCCCTATGGCGGTGGCGCCGATTGCGTGCTCGTTCCCGCCCGCGTCAGCGGCGACACGCGCGATCCGAATGGCATCGGGATTTTCATGCTTGATCCGAAGGCCAAGGGCGTGACCGTCACGTCCTACCCCACCGTCGACAGCGGCCGCGCAGCCGACATCGAGTTCTCTGGCGTCGAGACCGCAGGCATCATCGGCGCACCCGGCAAGGCGCACGCCCTCCTCGAGCGCGCCGCCGACCTCGCCACGCTCGCCCTTTGCGCCGAGGCGATCGGCCATATGCGCGCGCTGCTCGATATGACGGTCGCCTACACGAAGACCCGCCAGCAGTTCGGCGTCGCGCTCTCGACCTTCCAGGCGCTGCAGCACCGAATGGTCGACATGTTCGCGGCGACCGAGACCGCGGCCTCGCGCCTGCAGGCTTCACTCGCCCGGATCGCCTCGCCCGACAGCCCTGTCGAGCCGAAAGATGTGGTGATGACGCGCATGACCGTCGACAAGTCCGCCCGCCTCGTCGGCCAGGAGGCCGTGCAGCTCCACGGCGGCATGGGCATGACGGATGACCTCATCGTCGGTCATCACTTCAAGCGGCTGACCATGCTGGCCCTGACGCTCGCCGACCATGGCAAGCTCGTCGACCGCTACCGCCTTATCGAGGAAGGGATTCCCGCATGACGATCGAGCTCACGAAAACCGTCACCCTCGAGAAGCGCGGTGCGGTTGCGCTCATCTGGTCCGACAATCCGCCGGTCAATGCGCTCGCACGCTCCGTCATCAAGGGGCTCTACGCCGGTATCGAGGCGATCGAGAAAGACCCCGCCATTAAGGCCGGCATCATCATCTGCCGCGGCTCGACCTATTTCGCCGGCGCCGACATCACCGAATTCGGGACGCCCGAGGATTTCCCGACCTGGCCCGACACGGATCTCAAAATCGACCACTGCACCAAGCCGATCATCTCCGCGATCCACACACGCGCTTTCGGCGGGGGCTTTGAGATCGCGCTCGTCAGCCACTACCGCATTGCCGAGCAGACGGCACAGTTCGCCTTCCCCGAGGTCGGCCTCGGCATCCTCCCGGGCGCGGGCGGCACGCAGCGCTTTCCCCGCATCGCCGGATTCCCGGCCGCCCTCGATGTCATCCCGAGCGCCCGCGTGTTTGGCGCCGATGAAGCCCTGAAGCTCGGCGCCGTCGACAAGGTGGTGGCGCCCGGCACGCTCGAGGCCGAAGCGATCGCCTTTGCCCACGAGATCATCGCCAAGGGCGTCAAGGGCGACGCGTTGCCCCGCGCTCGCAGCCGCACCGAACATCTGGAGGCCGCCCGCAACAGCCCTGAAATCTTCGCCAAGGCGCGCGAGTCGACCGCCAAGCGCTATCGCGGGTTCAAGGGACGGCTGGTCTCCATTGATGCCATCGAAAATGCGCTGAAGATGCCGTTCGACGAAGCACTCCAGACCGAGGTGAAACTCTTCGAGGACCTCGCCAAGGAGCCGGAGCATCGCGCCCTCTCCGGCCTCTTCTTCGCCGAGCGCGAGGCCCGCCGCGTACCCGATCTGCCAAAGGGCACGCCGACCCGCAAGATCAAGACCGTCGCCGTCATTGGCGGCGGCACCATGGGTCGCGGCATCACGCTCGCCTTTCTCGATCGCGGCTTCCCCGTCCGCCTCATCGAGGTGACGCCGGAGGCGCGCGACAAGGCGCTCGCCTATTGCCGGGGAGAGGTCGAAGCACAGGTCAAAAAGGGCCGCATTCCTGAGGCTGAGGCCAAGGCACGGATCGAGCGCCTCGAAGGCGCCGTCGGTGTCGACAAGGCCCAGGGCTGCGATCTCGTCGTCGAAGCCGTGTTCGAGGACATGGGCCTCAAGCAGAAAATCTTCGCCGAGCTCGACCGCGTCATGCAACCGGGCGCGATCCTCGCCTCCAACACCTCCAACCTCGACATCAACGAAATGGCGGCGGCGACCAAGCGCCCGGGCGACGTCATCGGCATGCATTTCTTCTCGCCCGCCAACATCATGAAGCTGTTCGAGATCGTGCGCACCGACACGACCTCGCCCGAAGTGCTGGCGACCGCGCTCGATGTCGCAAAGGCGATCGGCAAGCAGCCGGTGGTGGCGCGCGTCGCCGACGGCTTCATCGCCAACCGCGCCTTCGACAACTACTGGCGCGAGGCCGAGTTTCTCGTCGAGGAAGGCGCCTCCCCTTACGAGATCGACCAAGTGCTCTACGATTTCGGCATGCCGATGGGCCCCTTCGCCGTCGCCGATCTCGTCGGGCTCGACCTCGGCCAGTACATCCGCAAGAACAGCCGTCCGAAGCTGCCGCAGGGCGCGCGCATCTGCTATCTGGAGGACGCCATCGTCGCACCAGGCCGCAATGGACAGAAAAACGGCAAGGGTTGGTACGATTACGCCGCTAACCCGCGCGCCGGCACGCCCGATCCGGCCGTCGAGGCGATCATTGCCCGGCATCGCAAGGACAAGGGCTTCAGCCCCCGCAAGATCTCGCCCGAGGAGATCATCGAGCGGACGATCTATGCCGTCGTCAACGAAGGCGCCAAGGAACTCGAGGACGGCACCGCCATCCGCGCCTCCGACATCGACGTTGCCTCCGTCTACGGCATGGGCTTCCCGAGCTGGCGCGGCGGGCCGATGCAATACGCCGACGAGGTTGGCCTCAAATCCGTCGCTGCCGCCGTCGAGCGCTTCTCGAAAGAGCAAGGCTACTGGTGGCAGCCTTCGAAGCTGTTGCTGGAGAAGGCAGCGGCCGGGACGAAGTTCAACGGGTAAATCGTAAGTCGTGAGTGGTAAGTCGTAGCAAAAATTGCTCGCCTTCGACTTACGACTTGCGACTTACGACTTACGATTTACGACTTACGACTTACGCTCGTTAACCACCTCTCACCAACGAGGACCCACCCCCATGGACATCGCCATCGTCTCGACCGCCCGCACGCCGATCGGCAAGGCCTATCGCGGCGCCTTCAACATGACGCACGGGGCGACGCTCGCTGGCCACGCCGTCGAGCATGCCGTCAAGCGCGCCAAGGTCGATCCGAACGAGATCGACGATTGCGTCATGGGCTGCTCGATGCCGGAGAAGGCGACGGGCTACAATGTGGCACGGCTCGCGGCATTACGCGCCGGGCTCCCCGTAACAGTCGCCGGCACGACCATCGACCGCCAGTGCTCCTCGGGTCTCCAGGCCATCGCGCTCGCGGCCTACCGCGTCATGCACGAGGGCGCCAAAGTGATGGTGGCCGGCGGCGTCGAGAGCATCAGCCTCGTGCAGCCGACCGATCATGATCCGATCGTCAAAGAAGATTGGCTGACCGAGCACAAGCCCGACATCTGGATGAACATGATCGATACGGCCGAGACGGTCTCCAAGCGCTATCACGTCGGCCGTGACCGGCAGGACGAGTTCGCGCTCGAGAGCCAGCGCCGGACACTCGCCGCCCAGCAGCGCCGCGCCTTCGACGACGAGATCGTGCCGATGACGGCGGTGAAGGAGAACACCGATCGCGCGACGGGCGCCAAGTCGAAGGAGACCGTGACGCTCTCGGCGGATGAGGGTCCACGCGAGACGACGCTCGAGAAGATCCAGTCGCTCAAACCGGTCATCGGCGAGGGCGGCCTCATCACCGCCGGCAACGCCTGCCAGCTCTCTGACGGTGCGTCGGCCTCGGTGCTGATGGATGCCAAGGAGGCGGCCAAGCGCGGTCTGAAGCCGCTCGGCATCTTCCGCGGCTTCGCGGTCGCCGGTTGCGAGCCCGACGAGATGGGCATCGGCCCCGTCTTCGCCGTGCCGAAACTCCTGAAGCATCACGGCCTCAAGGTCGAGGACATCGATCTGTGGGAGCTCAACGAAGCTTTCGCCGTGCAAGTGCTCTACTGCCGCGACAAGCTCGGCATTCCGGCCGATCGCTTGAACGTCAACGGCGGATCGATCGCCGTCGGCCATCCCTACGGCATGACGGGCGCCCGCCTCACCGGTCACGTCCTCATCGAGGGCCGCCGCCGCAAAGCCAAGTACGGTGTCGTCACCATGTGCGTTGGCGGCGGCATGGGTGCGGCGGGCTTGTTCGAGATCGTGCATTGAGGGAAGGTATGTCCGCTGGCGAGGTCCTGACCGAGCGCCACGGCAAGACGCTCGTCATCACCATGAACCGGCCGAAGGCCAATGCCATCAACCGGCCGTTCAGCCGCGCGCTCTGGCGCGCCTACGACACGCTACGGAACGACAACGATCTCATCTGCGGCGTGCTCATGAGCGCGCTCGATCGCATCTTCTGCGCGGGCTACGACCTGAAAGAGCAAGCTTCCGAGAGCTGGGACCCGGCCTGGGACCACGACCCCGAGCTTGGCCTCGGTCCCGGCGGCTTCGGCGGCATCGCCGAGAATTGGGAGCTCGACAAGCCGGTGATCGCCGCCGTGCATGGCGCGGTCGTTGGCGGCGGCTTCGAAATGACGCTTGCCTGTGATGTCATCATCGCGGCCAAGGACTGCTACTTCATGCTGCCCGAGTTGCAGCGCGGCTTCCTGCCGGATGTCGGCGGCTATCAGTGGCTCACGCGGAAACTCCCGATCAACGTCGCCATGGAAATGATCCTGACCGGCCGGCGGATGGAGGTCGAGGAAGCCCAGCGTTGGGGGCTCGTGCACCAGATCGTGCCCCGGTCTGAGCTGAAGGCGACTGCGCTGGAGATGGCCGATCGCATCTCGCAAGGGGCCCCGCTCGCCATCCGCGCCCTCAAGGCGATCGTGCGCGCGACCCAGCATGGCAGCATTCAAGAGGCGCTCCGCCGCGCCAAGCACGGCCAAAGCGGCGTGCCCGTCTTCGAGCAGATGCTGGCGTCCGAGGACTTCATCGAGGGCCCGCGCGCCTTCGCCGAAAAACGGCCGCCCATTTGGAAGGGCAAGTGACCCTGGCGAGCGCCAGCGCGGCCGAGGGGCGGTCAGCCATGCGAATCCAGATTGGTGCTTTCGCGGCGATCGCGTATTGAGACCCGACCACTTTCATGAAGGTGCTGCACCATGGCCGGACCCGAATACGACTACATCATCATCGGCGGTGGCTCGGCCGGCTGCACGCTGGCGGCGCGACTTTCGGAGGACCCCTCCGTTTCCGTGCTGCTGCTGGAAGCCGGTGCCAGTCGCGGCGGCTGGCACGACTACTGGAAGATCGAGATGCCGGCCGCCTTCGGCCAAGTCTGGCGGAGCGACAAGTTCAGCTGGAACTTCGAGGGCGAGCCCGAGCCGCAGCTCGGCGGCCGCGGTGTCTTCCAGCCGCGCGGCAAGGTGCTCGGCGGCTCGTCCTCGATCAACGGCATGTGCTTCATTCGGGGGCACGCATTGGATTTCGAACGCTGGGTCCGGGAAGGCGCGACGGGCTGGTCGTGGCGCGAGGTGCTCCCTTACTTCAAGAAACTCGAGACCTGGGAGGGCGGCGAGACTACCTATCGCGGCGGCAGCGGCCCCATCCGTGTCCGCAAGGGCGACATGGACTGCCCGCTCTACGCACCGTTCCTCGAAGCCGGCCCGCAAGCCGGCTATCCGGCCTCCGATGACATCAACGGAGCGAACCAGGAAGGCTTCGCGGCCTTCCAGATGAATGTCGACCGGGGCCAGCGCGCCTCGACGGCTCATGCCTATATCCGCGCCAACAAGGGGCGCTCCAATCTCACGATCGCCGACCGGGCGCTGGCGCAGGGCCTCATCCACGAGGGCAATCGCATCGGCGGCGTCACCTATCGGCGGGGCGGTGAGCTGATCAGCGCGCGGGCACGGCGGGAAACGATTCTCTCTTCGGGCGCCACCAACTCGCCGCAACTCTTGATGCTCTCCGGCATCGGCCCGGCCGCGCAATTGCACGAGCACGGCATCAAATGCGTGGTCGATCTGCCCGGCGTCGGCGCCGATCTGCAGGACCACCCGGTCGTCTACATGAAGTTCCTCGTCAATCAGCCGGTGTCGGTAGTCAAATATCTGCGGACCGACCGGATGTTGTGGACGGGTGCGCGCTGGATGGCGACGCATTCCGGCCCGGGCGCATCGAACCATGTCGAGACCTGCGCGCTGATCCGGAGCGACTCGTCCGTGCCGCACGCCGATGTCGAGATCCAGTATCTGGCCTTCGTTGCCAATCGCGACGGCTCCATGAATCAGAACGTCCACGGCTTCACGATGTGCATCGGCGAGGCGCGGGTCGATAAGGGCGGCTGGGTGAAGTTGCGTTCGGCCGATCCGTCGGCGCCACCGCGCATCTTCTCGGGCTTTATGACGTCGGAGAAAGACACCAAGCTGCTGCGGCGCTCGGTCGAGATCGGCCGCGAGGTCGCCGCGCAAAAGGCCTACCGGCCGTTCGGCATCAAGGAGATCGAGCCGGGGCCGGAGGTGAGATCGGCGGCGCAAATCGAGGGTTATCTGCGTGCCAATGTCGAAGGTGACTTCCACCTGACCAGCACGTGCAAGATGGGCACCGACAAAATGTCCGTCGTCGATCCGCAACTCAAGGTGCACGGCATCGAGGGCTTGCGCGTGGTCGATGCTTCCGTCATGCCGAGCCTCATCAGCGCCAACACCAATGCCACAACCATCATGATCGCCGAGAAGGCCGCCGACATGATCCGCGGCCGGCCGCCGCTGCCGAGGGCGGATGTGCCGTTACCGGCCTGAGGAAATGCGATGACAGCAAGCTTCGATTTCTCCGGCGAGCATGTGCTGGTGACCGGCGCCAGCCACGGCATCGGCTTTGCCGTGGCGAAAGCGTTCGCGGCGGCGAAGGCGGAGGTCGCCATTCTCTCGTCGACGGCGGACATCGAGAAGGCCGCGTCGGAGATCGAGAGGGCAACCGGACGCAAGGTCCGTGCGCTCGTCGCCGACATCGCCGACCGCGCGGCCGTCAAGCGTGCGATGAGCCAGCTCTCGCGCCTCGACGTGCTCGTCAACAACGCGGGCCTCGAGCTCATCACGCCGATCGACGAGCCGGGCGAGGAGGTCGAGACAACCTTCGACCGCATCATCGACATCAACGTCAAGGGCACCTACTACGTCACCCGCGATGCGCTCCCCAAGATGCGCGAGGGCGGGCGCATCATCATCACCTCATCCGTCTGGGGGAAATCGCCGGCTCCCGGCTTCTCGGCTTATGCGACATCGAAGCATGCCAACATCGGTTTCATGCGGACACTCGCCAAGGAGCTCGGACCCAAGGGCATTCGCGTCAATGCCATTTGCCCCGGCTGGGTCGAGACGCGCGCGGCG
>JANNSX010000147.1:0-13364 GCA_031403155.1 Hyphomicrobiaceae bacterium | reverse complement strand
ATCGCATGCTCGCCGGGCGTCCGTCCGATTTTGGCGCGACATGAGGGCCACTGGCAATATCATGAGCTGAGTGTGGCGTTCATCGCGCCATAGTTGACACGGACCGTGCAGCGCTACTGGTCAACTATGGCGCGACGCCACACTTGCGGGTCCCAGGCGACCCCATCCTGGAATACAATGCTGTTCAACCTGTTAGGGTGTTTCCGTTTTTCGTTGAATCACTTCAACACCCTAATTCCTTGGTTTGTCGTGCTTCTCTTCGGAAAACCGCTTCGCACTTTTCCGGAAGCACTCTAGCAGGGGCCGCTCGATTTGAGCCTACTGCCGCTCACTTTTCTGCCCTGGCTGGTGCTGGCGCTCGTGGCGCTGGTGGGCTGGGGCGTCGGGAGACGGGCCGCCGGCAGGAGGACGCCAGCCATCAAGCCGCTGGTGCTGAGCGTTCACTTCCGGCCTGCGGAAGCCATACCGTCCGGCACGTTGCAGCACCTTCGCCAGAGGATCGGCCTGGCACTCGTGCGTAACCAGCCCGAGATCGACCTCAGATTTGTGGAGGCCTCCGCCCCCGGCGCGCTGCCGATCATTGTTGAGACCGCGGACCCGGATGGTGGTCTCGTCCTACACTCCGGATCGGCCGGCCGCCAGGCAGTGCTACCGCAAAGGTTCGCCGTCGGGCCGTCGGTGCCCGGTGAGCCAATCGCCGCCTGGCTGCTCCTCCACTGGCCCAGCCCGGCGACCACCGAGGCGGCCCGCGAGCTTTCCCGCGGCCACGACACCTTCGACAGCCTGCTGATCCATGCAGCAGCCAGCGCGCGGCTGGCAACCGTCGGCACGCCCGCCTCCGCCGCACAACGACAAACCCTTAGAGAGTTCCTCCTCGCCTGGCCGGCCAGCGCATCGAACGAGGATCGGCTTCGCGTCGTCGAGATGCTCGCGACGGCACTCATCACCCGGCCTCACGCACCCGCAACGGCAGTCGGAGCCTATGAGGCGCTCGACCTCGCCAACCAACTCCTCACAGATCACTGGGCGGCAGGGCGAACCCAGGAGGCCGCGGCCGCCCATCACCTTCTGGCCCGCATCCGTCTGGCGCTCGGGCGCGCCGAGAGCGAGGCGTCGCATGTACTTGCGGCACGCGAGGCGATCTCGCACGCGCTCGCCCATGGTCCGCGCGGTGGGACGCGCGCCAACCGCGCCGCCGATCTCGCTTTGCTCGGCGACATCGAACTGGCTGCCGCCGAACATGAGCCTGGCACCGCGTCTCTCCATCGCGCGGCGGCCGCAAGCCGCGAATCCATCGGGCTGACGCCCTCCGGCAGCCCCGATCTCTCGCGCCCGTTGGGCATTGCCGTCGCTGCACTGACAGCGATCGGGGAACGCGAGGCGGCTCCTCACCGTCTCGAGAACGCCGTGGCTTTGGCCCGGCAGGCGCACCGCCTTGCAGCTTCCGAGCCGACGGGCACGGCACTCGCCCGTTCGCTGCTCGCGCTGGGCAGGCTGATGCATCGCCAAACGCTCGTCGATGAGGCCGCGGAGCTGGCTGTCGCCTCTCGAACGGCTGCCACCCAATTGATCCGCGCCCGCGCTCTGGAAGCGAGGGGCCGCTTGAGTTTCGACGCTGGTCCGCTCAAGGAGGCGCTGCAGGTTTGGGACGATCTTGCATTGCAAACCCCAGAACCGCTGACCGCAACCGACCGGCGCCTGCGCGCCCATTGCGCCCTCACGGCTGCAAGATGGTCGGTGGAGCCTGAGCTTGTGGACAGGGCGGTAGACCTCGCACGTGTCATCGTCGCAGAGACGGTTCCATCGGCGCTTACCGCTGCCCTCGATCTGGCTCTTCTCGGCGAAGCCCTCTTGTGCCGCGCCGAGGCGAAAGTCGCCGATACAGCCGGGGCCGCCGAGGCGATCGCTTGTTTCGCCGAAGCGATCGACCGCCTTGGAACCGAACCGCTCCCCCAGCTCAAGAATCGACTTGAGACGTTGCGACGTGAGGCGCAGCGGCTCGAGAAACGCGGAAACTCGCGTGCAACAGGTGCCGCCGGGGAGGAGACGCCGGCGCCCGGCGTACGGCCTCGGCCTAATTCACGGATTGAGGACGAGCCGGCGCTCGAAGCGATCGCCGAGGCGCTCGAGGATCACTCGGCCACCAGCGAGGCCCAGCGCTTGGCGCAGGCGCGCCACATGCTGCTCGTGCGACTCGATCGGGTAGCGGGGGAGTCGAGGGATCTCGTCGCCACGCCAGAGCTCGACTGGCTCGAGCGGATCGAGAGAGCGCAGCAGCGATACCGCTAATACCAAACCGCGGAAGGCTCGACCGGTCCGATGGCCCCGAAAGGGGCCATGGACTGTAGCCACGGGTGAGCTGCGAGGCTGGGCCAAAGCCCCGCCTCGCGGCGAAACCCGTGGTGAGAAGGTTGCGCAACTCTGCCCGGCAGGGGCAGAGGATGACCGCTCCACCCATCCTCCGCCCCTTTGGGGCGGGCTTACGGGAGCGACGCTTCCACGGGTGAGCGCAGCGGAACCCGTGGCTACAGTCCCCAGCCCCTTCGGGGCTTGGCCAGTCCTGCCGCTGTTGAAGAAACAGGCTTCGATGCGGGTCAGGGGCTTTGCGGTTTGGTATAACGCCTCAACTCAGCACACCGCTTCACCAATCGCTCGGCAACAAGGCCTTGTAGCGTCTCGATGTAACCATCGTCGATGCCGGCTTCCCGACAGGTCCGCCAAGTGTCGAAGAGATAGGCCGCGCTCGGGCCGGAGTGCCCGCAGGCCGAGGCAATATGATCGGCAATGACCGAGGGACCGAGGCGGCCGGAATAGCGGGCACCGGCCCGGTTGACGAAGAAAGTCAGGGCGCGGGCGGCGCCCTTTTCACTGGCGACCTCGACGAAGCCCGGCACATAGCCCCGGCCCGTCATCTCGCGCTTCCACAGCGGAATGAGCTGCTCGCGAAGCCCCTCTTCATCGAGCCGGTAGAGAACGCCGGTGCAAACCCCGCCCTCATCGAGTGCGAGCATCAGTCCCGGCCGCTCGCGCGTGCCGCGATAGCGCCATTGCCAGAGGCAGAAGGAGCGCTGCCAGCCAGTGATCGTACCCAAGCGCCGTTCGACCACCTCTAATTCCGGCCGCCACATGAGCGACCCGTAGCCGAAAACCCAGAGGCCGTCTCCCGGCTCGCGATCGGCCATCGTGGCCTCGAGCGAGGCGAGCACCTCCGCCTCGCCCGCCAGAGGCATCGCCGCCTCGTCATCAGGCACGGGATCGGGGAATGCCGCCGCGATGAGCTCGCCGGTAAGTTCCACGAGTGGCTCTGACGAAGACATGGCGATCCGCTGCACGGAGTTTGTTTCACCCATGACCGATCGCCATCGGCCCGGCAAGGGCCACCCCAACCGGAGCTACCGCGACTTTTCCCCAATCATCGTCACGCACATGGTCTGATTGAGGAAGCGCGCGTGTTGGCCCGCTGGCCGCCCGAGCTCGCCATAGGAGTAGAATCCGATCTGCGGAACGCCACCGGTCCGGCGCGTGACCGCTCTGACCTCCTCGGCCGCCCCGGTGCCCAGCACCTCCTTGCGCCCTATGCAGCTCACGCAAAGGGCAAGGCCCGGAGTTGTAACGCCGGTCGCGGCGGCGGCGGCTGCCTCGGCACCCGCGGCGATGTCGCCCGGCTCGGCCCGCATGATGCTGCACTCGCCGTGGCGCGGCACGTCGCCTGCCATGACGAGGGAACCACGGCTCTCGTCGATGCCCACGACCGTCCGGATGAGGCCACTCTCCGGTCGTCCCGCATCGGCGATCCACAACGGCATGGTCATGAGGTCGTGAAAGCTGATACTGGAGCCGAGCCGGGCGGCCTGCCGCAGAACCTCGAGCGCCGGCTGGTGATCGATCTCGAAGATAATGCCGCCTGCCGAATTCGTGATGGTGCCGATGTCGCGATAGGCTTGCCAGCCGGTGCCAGTGCCATGAGCGATTTCGATGCCAGCGCCGAAAAATCCGACGATGACGGCTTGTCCCGACTCGAACGGCCCGTTGGCGGCGACGCGCGTCACCACGAAATCCATGCCATCGCCTGCAAGCCCGCCAAAGATCGGGACATCCTCGTCCAGCGCATCGACGATGCCCGAGAGCAGCAGGCTGCCGTCACAATCGATGCCCTCGGCGAGCACGAGCGCGCCCTTCAAACCTGGAGCGGCAATGGCCTGCCCAAGCCGGCGGCCGGCGGTGAAGCTGTCGCGGCGGCTTGCGATTTTGACGCTATGCGTATGGACATGGGAACGCTCGAACTGGAGCGCGGCCGCGACGATGCTGCCCTCGAGCAGCTCGCCCGACAGCATCTCGCCCCCCGTCGTGCAACCGGCAATGTTCGCCTCCGGAAAACCGGCTCTGAGCGCCGCTATGGCACCACGCATGGCAGCAGGCTCGGCCGAGCCGAAGACGATCACCAGATGCGGGTGCGTTGGCTCGCCGCCATGGACAAGCGTCCAGCCCTGATCCGTGAATTGATAGAGACCAACAATCATCGCGCTGTCCTAGTCGCCCGGGTGCATCCACGAATAGCAGCTAGGTCTTTGGCAAGCGTTCGTTCAGGGCTGACAATTTGCATATCGCCGGTTACGCGACTTTAGCCAATTTTGTTCCGTAAAAAGAGCAAACGCGAGGCAGATATTTCGCAGATCGTGCGGCAAATCAGGCGATTCGCGAATACTGTCCGTATCCGGCTGGTTCCAGTAGCGCGGCAAAATTCGGTTCTATTTCAAATTTATCGAAAAACCCGTCACAACTATTTCGCGTCTCGCAGCGTGCGTCGATTAGGGTGTTGCCGTTTTTCGTTTTATCACTTCAACACCCTAATTTCTTGGTTTGTCGTGCTTCTTTTCGGAAAACCGCTTCGCATCCCGGCCTTCGCCGGGACAAGCTTTTTCCGGAAGCACTCTAATTCCTTGGTTTGTCGTACTTCTTTTCGGAAAACCGCTTCGCACTTTTCCGGAAGCACTCTAATTCCTTGGTTTGTCGTACTTCTTTTCGGAAAACCGCTTCGCACTTTTCCGGAAGCACTCTAGGGCGCCCGGCCGATCAGCTCATAGCCGGCGGTCTTGGAGAGCGACCAGTGGACGAGAGCCGACAACCCGGCGAGGACGCCGACGGCCACGAACGCTATGGCGAAATCGGCATCCCTGAGGGTCGCATCGCCGCGCAAGGCGCGCGCCGTCTCGAGGACAAACGCCGCTGCCGCGACGCCGAAGGACGAGGCGAGTTGCTGCGTCACGCTGGCAAAGCTCGTGGCCGCGCTCATCTGGCGGGTCTCGACATCCGCAAAGGCGAGCGCGTTCAAGCTCGTGAACTGCAGGGAGCGGAAGAACCCCCCGACGAGCAGGACGGCGAGTATCACCAGATATGGTGTCTCGGTCGTAAACATCGCCGTCGCCGCGATGATGACGCCGCTCAGCACGGCGTTGCCGACGAGCACGTCGCGGAAGCCGTAGCGCTTGAGGATCGGCGGCGCCGCCAACTTCATGGCGATCGCAGCCAACGCCGACACGAAGGTGAGCATGCCGCTCAGGAACGGCGACAGGCCGAACTGGAGTTGCAGCAGCAGGGGCAGCATGAACGGCATCGCGCCGGCGCCGACGCGGAATAGGAAGCCGCCGGCGACCGAGGAGCGGAAGGTTTCGATGCCGAGCAGACGCAGGTCGAGCACCGGCGACGGCACTTTCAGCGCATGAACCACGAAGATCGCGATCAGGATCACGCCGCCGCCCGTCATTGCCCAGGCCACTTCGCCCTGAACGATGTCCCGGCCGATCACCGTCAATCCGAAAATCAGGGATGAGAGGCCGAGCCCCGAGAGGAGAAAACCCTTGAGGTCGAGCGGGGCGGGGTTTTCCTCGCGCACGTCGGGAATCCACAGGCTCGCCATAACCAGACCGAGGACTCCGATCGGAATGTTGATCCAGAAGATCCATCGCCAGTGGAAATAGGTGGTGATGAAGCCGCCAAGTGGCGGACCGATCACCGGCCCGACGAGCGCCGGCATGGTGACGAGCGCCATCGCCGCGACCAGCTCGGACTTGGGCACCAGCCGCAGCATGATGAGGCGTCCGACCGGCACCATCATGGCCCCGCCCAGCCCCTGCACCATGCGCGCCCCGATCAATCCCTCGAGCGTCGAGGTCATGGCACAGCCGATCGAGCCCAACATGAAGACGAGGATGGCGAGGCGGAAGACGAGGCGCGAGCCGAAGCGGTCGGCAGCCCAGCCGCTCACCGGAATGAATACGGCGAGGCTCAGCAGGTAGGACGTGAAGGCGAGCTTCAGGATGACGGGGTCTTCGCCGAGATCAGCGGCGATCGCCGGCAGCGAGGTGGCGATCACGGAGGAGTCCATGTTCTCCATGAACAGCGCCGCCGCGACGATGAAGGGAACGATGCGATTGTGCGTCACCGCATCGCCTGCCTGTCAGATCATGCCGGATTGCAGCTTCTTGCCGTGTACGGCGAGGATCGGCAACGAGGTGTAGTCGGTTATGGAGAGGCCCCCATCGACAATGAGCGTCTGCCCGGTGACGTAGGAAGCTTCGTCGCTCGCAAGAAAAAGGGCGGCGGACGCGATCTCGGCCGGCGTTCCCGTGCGCCCGAGCACCGAGGGTGGAAGCTGCCACTCGCCGCTCGGAGCACCCGAGGGCGGTGCGGCCGCATCGTTCTCCGTCGAGATCCAACCTGGGCTGATGCAATTGGCGCGGATGCCGTGCGGTCCGCCTTCGGCTGCCTGCGCCCGCGTCAGGCCTTCGACCGCGGCCTTCGCCACGCAGTAGAGACCCCAGTTGCCATGCAGCGTCGCCGTCGAGGAGATGTTGACGATGGCGCCCTTCGCCCGCGCCAGATGCGGCATGGCATAGGCCGAGACGAAATAGGTCGAGTCGAGATTGGGTCCGCGCATCTTCTGCCAGCGCGCGCCCGGTCCGTCCTCGAGCGTAATGCCCGAGCGCCGGCCGCCGACGCCGGCATTATTGATGACGATGTCGAGGCGGCCGAAGCGGCGCTCGATGCGCTGGATGAGATCCGCGACCGCCTCCTCGTCGCCGAGGTCGAGCGCGTAGAAGGCGCCATCGCCCGTCTTCTCGGCGATCTCGCGAAGTACAGCCTCGCCTTTCGTCCGGTCGCGGCCGGCGAAGGCGACGCGCGCGCCCTCGTCGATGAAGCGGTGGACGATGCCGCGGCCGATACCGGAATTGCCACCCGTGACGAGAGCCACCTTGCCGTCGAGCTTACCCATCAGGACCTCGCGAAGGATTTGACCAGGGCGTCGATCGCCATCAGCTCACGCATCACGCCCTCGAACGCGCTCATCGGCAGCATGTTGGGGCCATCGCACGGCGCGCGATCGGGATCGGGATGCGTCTCGATGAAGACGCCGGCGACGCCGACCGCGACCGCAGCCCGCGCCAGCACCGTGACGAAGCGCCGCTCGCCGCCCGAGGTCGCGCCCTGTCCGCCCGGCTGCTGAACGCTGTGGGTCGCGTCAAAGATCACCGGACAGCCGGTCTCGGCCAGGATCGGTAGCGCGCGCATGTCGCTGACGAGCGTGTTGTAGCCGAAGGAGGCGCCGCGCTCGGTGAGTAAGACATTCGGATTGCCGCTCCCCACGATCTTGGCGACGACGTTCTTCATATCCCAGGGCGCGAGGAACTGCCCCTTCTTCACTTTCACGACGCGACCGGTCACGGCGGCGGCGACCAGCAAATCCGTCTGACGGCAGAGGAAGGCGGGGATCTGCAGCACGTCGGCTGCTTCCGCGATACGCGCGCATTGCGAGGCCTCGTGCACGTCGGTCAGCACGGGAAGGCCGACGCTCTCGCGGATCTCGGCGAAGATCGGCAATGCGCCCTCGATGCCGATGCCGCGCGCGGAGCCGAGCGAGGTCCGGTTCGCCTTGTCGAAGGATGTTTTGTAGACGAGGCCGATACCTAATCGCGCCGCCATCTCCTTCAGCGCGTGTGCGGTCTCCAGCGCATGCTGGCGGCTCTCGAGCTGGCAAGGACCGGCAAACACCATCAGCGGCGCGTCGTTGGCCGCGAGTACGTCTCCGATCTTCACTCGCGCAGCGGCATTCAAGGGGATTCGCTCTTGCATGAGGCCTCTATAGCGCGACCGACTGACGGACGCGAGACGCCGCCTCACGTGCGGTGCTGGCGCCCATTTCACATCTGATCGGAACAAAATCATCCAGGCCATTGCCTGTGTTGCATATTGTCACGCCCCCCTGGCCTCGGTCACGATCTTGTCTCACCAAGTTGCGAAGCGGGACCCGCATGTCGAGGCCACTTCACCCGGCCTCATGCCAATGCTCCGGAAGAGAGCACTTTCAACCCACCGTTCTGTTTCAATGATCGTAGCGTAAGGAGTTTTTCATGAGGCCGTTCCCCGCCAACGGGCGCTTTGGCGCGTTCCTAGCTTTGACCTTCCTCTGCATACTCACAATGGCGCAGCCCGCTGTGGCGGCCAAGGGAGCCTCCACCAGCGGCGGCTGTCTTCCGGGCGCCATCAAGGCCAAGCTCAACGACATCCGCGCCAAGTTCGGCCCGATCACGATCGTGTCGAGTTTCCGTCGCGGCGCCCGCATCGCCGGCACCGGCCGCGTCAGCCTGCACGCCTCCTGCCGGGCCGTGGACTTCCATCCACCCAAAGGCAAGTACAGCGCGGTTCTGGCCTACCTCCAGCGCACGCATTCAGGCGGCCTGGGCACCTACAGCTGCGGCATGCATCACCTGCACATCGACAACGGCCCGAAGGTGCGCTTCCACCATTGCGTCAGCTCATCCGGCCGCATCGCCAAGGCGAGAAAGCGCAAGGGCAAGCGCTCGAAGGCCTATGCGAGCCTGAAGAAGAGCAAGACACAGGCTTTCGTCGCGCAAGGACAGAACAAAAAGGCACGGAAAAAGCGCAAGAAGACGAAGAAGGCGTAGCGTTCGTTCCCCCTCCGAAGGGTAGGGCAAATCGCATATGGCGTTCTCGTGTATTCCGAAAAGGTCGCCACACAGATTCCTCCCCCATAAAAAGGGGGAGGAAAGTGCGCAGCGACCTCAGGCCACTCAATTAAACGGCGCGTTCTGGTCTTGCGATGACGGCCACTACTTTTTCGACCTGTGTTTAGGGCCGTGGCCAATCGGCTCCGCTCCGCGCCCGCTCTCCGCGTAGCGCGGCAGGTTGTCCTGCACCTCGAACCAGGTGAGCTGCTCAGCCGTGTGGACGTGTGACGTCGCGCGAACGGCGTTCGGATCGTCGAGCGTGCCGAGATAAAGATGTGTCTCGCCGGGGAAGTCCTGCTCGCTGGCAAAGGCGATTGGGGCTCCGCAACGCGGGCAGAAGCTGCGATCGACACCCGGCGTCGAGTGATAGACGGCAGGCCTGCCTGACGTGCAGGTCAGCGTGTCCGACCTCACGCCGACGAAAGTTGCGACCGCCGATGACGTCTGGCGCCGGCAGCTCTCGCAGTGGCAATGCGCGACCCAGAGCGGCTCGCCTTCGAAGCGGTAGCGGATGTCGCCGCAAAGACAGCGTCCGGTCGTTGTCATGGCGGCCTCCTCAACTGCTGAGCATCAGCGCCCGCCGTCCATTCGCCGAGAACATGGCGATGAGATCGTCCTCGGAAACGATGCCTGCGAGCAGATCGAACAGAATCTCCGCATAGCGGATCGTGCCCGCCGGGAACGGATCGCTCGAGGTCTGGCCGAAATCGGTCGAGAGCAGCACCTGCTCGGGGCCGGTGGTGCGAATACCGTCGGCATACATGGCGAGCGGCACGCCGTCCTGCGTATGCGTTGCGAAGCAGTGCTCCAGAAACACCTCAGGCCGCTTCGCGAGCGCCTTCTGATCGGCATCCGAAAGCCCGATTGGGAAATGATGCGGATGGGTGAGGATGACACGCCTGACGCCCATCTCGAGAGCGAGCGGAACCAGGCGCTTCACTTCTTCGGCCGCGAGATGGCCGGTGGCGAGGATGCAGTTGTGGCGGACGATGGCCTCGAGCGTGGCGATGAGCTCAGGCGTCGGCTTGAGACTTTCGTCGAAGGCGATGACCGGGGCATCGGGGTCAACCTCCGCCGCGGGTTTCGTCTCGTGCCCATGATCGCAGCAGCCGGCCCAGTTGGGATCGAAGCCGAAGCCGTGGTGATCGAGATGCGCTTTCGCATGCACCGTCGGCATCCAGACGACGATGGGTGAGGGATCGCTTGCCTGATCCTCGACGCTCGCACGATTGCCCGAGACGGCGCCTTCCACCGCCTTCGGATTGAGTCCGCCGACATAGGCGTTGAGCACGACGCCGCCGAAGAACCGCGCACCGAAGCGCTTGCGGGCGAGGGCCGCGAGAGGCGTCGTCGGATAGGTGTGATTCTTGAGAACGAGCGTCGCGCCGAAAGGGGCCGCCACATCGGCCAGCGTCTTCACGTCATAGCGGCGGACGATGAGTTCCGGTCCGATGTGATAATGCGTGTCGACGACGCCGGCCTCCTGCAGCTTCTCGGCAAGACTGCGCCCCACCATCGCTCAGCTCCGCTTACGATCGAAATAGCCCGCGCGCACCGCCGTGCCGATGAGGTTGACGATGAAGCGCCCGGCGGTGATGGCGGTGATGTTGTTGACGTCGCGCTTGGGCGTGATCTCGACGATGTCCATGCCAACGACGCGCCCCTTCCGGACGAGCCCTTGGATCAGCGTGCGCATCTGGGTGTAGTTCACACCACCCGGTGCCGGTCCCGCCACCGCCGGCATGATCGCCGGATCGACGCCATCGGCGTCGATCGTGAGGTAGTAGCGGCGCCCGGCCGGAATCCGATCGAGCACGGCCTTCATGCCGATCTCCTGCAGCTCGACATCGGGGATGAGATGAGCGCCGTAGGCCTTCGCCGCCTCGTATTCCTCGGCGCGCGCGCTTCCCGCAGCGCGGAGACCGATCTGAAAAATCTCCTCGACATGGCCCATCTCGGAGGCGCGGCGGATCGGACTCGACAAGCCCTCGGTGACACCGTTCATGTGATCGCGCCAGTCGATATGCGCATCCACTTGCACGAGCGTGATGGGTCCGTGCTCGTCGTAGGCCCTGAGCACCGGGATCGGGATGCCGTGATCGCCGCCGAGCACGATCGGCAGCGCGCCGGCGCTGAGGATTTTCCGCACCGCCTCCTCGCCGCGCCGGATGTGACCGCTGAGATCGGACTGGTCGCCAATGACATCGCCGCAATCGACGACGCGGATATCGCGCCCGTCGAGTAGCGTGCCGCCGATATCGAAGTCCCAGCGGTCGAGGCCGCGCAGCGCCCGCTCGCAGAGCCGGCGGATGGCGGTCGGTGCGTTCGTCTGGTCGTTCGACACGTCGTCGATCGAGTAGGCCGCGCCATAGGGAAGCCCGAGGATGGCGATGTCGGCCTGGAGGGTGTCGAGGTCGGTCACGAGCGGAAAGTCCCAGAAGGTCTGGAACTCGCGGCGGGGAGGCTTGGTGAGGGGGGTGGGCATGGGGAATACTCGACACGCAGCATGCTGTTGTGCAAACCGCCAAGACTACTCGGCGGCGTTGCGTTCTTGCCTGCTCATCGCCAAGAGCGAATCGAACATCGTGTCCCAATGGAGTTTCGCTTCACGACCAAGTCGTTCCCTGGCCATGCCCGCGCTCTCCGCAGTTCCCACCATGAGCAATGCATAGTCGGTAGCCAAATCAAGTGTCAGGTCTACGAAACGAGAAATCTGCTTGATGATGGGCACGGCGAACTCACCACCCAGAATCGCATGGGCCATTCGATTGCGAAGTGGTCTGATAGCTGTTCTCAAATCAAGGAACTCCGGCGACTTTGGCTTGTCCTGCCCGCTCCAATCGCTGACGATGAACGCTTGAAGCCGCCTGGCTCGATCTTCGTTCCCAAGCGCCGCAGCTTCCGCCATGTTCGCGCGATATCCCAGCTCCAGAGCCCACTCGCGCCTAACCACTCGGCTTCTCACGGCACTATCTTCGAGCAGCTTAGCCGCATAACAAAGCGTAATTCTTGACTCGTTATTTGCCGAATTTGTCTGCGGTGGGTCGGACAATCTAAATGCCAGCAGAACCGCATCTCGGGCCATGGCTTGACGGACTGCGCCCAGCCCGTTGTTCGTATAGTCCGCGATCACCGTTTGGAGCTCAGCCGACTCCATCCGGTCGTTTATGGCGACCCAATGTGCCCAAGATCGATAGGCCGCCTGCGCCTCGCGAACGAGTTCATTTGCCAGTTGCCGTTCGCCGACGAACTCGTCGATTTGCCCCGCCTTGACTGAAGGCGAGCCTAATAGGACCGAGCGCGCGACGCGCTGCTCAAGCTTGTCAGTAATACGATGATCACCGTTGTTCATGCGGAACGGCCTCCTGAACCCACCAGTAGAACATCGCCTTCTAGGCTATCGTACACGGCCCACTTGTCGACAACCCTCTTGTAGACATTTTCCAGATTATCGAGGCTTTTTGTGAACCGACGCCTAAGATCCGCTTCCGGAATGCCATGCCCGCCGGCGGCGACTCTGCGCTTTACGCGCTCGATCGACACTTCGACCGACGCCAACCTCAGATAGTAAAGCTCGACAAAGTAACCAAGAGCAGACCAGCCGGGAATTTGCCTTGCATATGACGTCGACGACAGAGTCGTTTCTATCATGAAATCGCTTCGCTGGCTCAGATGATTGTCGATGGACCTCAGTAATTCACGGCCAGCGGTAATGCTGGGTCGGACCAACGCCGGATGGCTCGCAATCAACTTGCGCTTGATCTCATCGGCATTGAGGAATGCAACGGCAAAGACCTCACCTGAAAGCTCCAGATCCGCCAGTAACTGGCGCGCGAAAGTCGTTTTCCCGGCGCCGTTGGGTCCGGCGACCATAATCGCTCTATAGGGACCCCGCGCCACCCGCCTCACCCCTTCTTTTCCGCCTCCATCACCCGCAACGACAACTCCCGCATCTGCTTTCCCGTCGCTTCGCTGGGGGCGCCCATGAGCAAATCCTCGGCCTGCTGGTTCATCGGGAAGAGCGAGATGTCGCGCAGGTTCTTGGCGCCGACCAAGAGCATGACGATGCGGTCGACGCCGGCCGCCATGCCGCCGTGGGGGGGAGCGCCGTACTGGAAGGCGCGGTAGAGGCCGCCGAAGCGCGACTCGACCTCCTCGCGGCCCAAGCCTGTCACCTCGAAGGCTTTGACCATCGTCTCGGGCAAGTGGTTGCGCACAGACCCCGAGGCGATCTCGAAACCGTTGCAGACGATGTCGTACTGATTGGCTTTCAGCGCCAGCAGCGCGTCGCGGCCCTTGGCCTGCGCCGCCTCGATCGCCTCAGCCCCGCCCTTTGGC
>JANNSX010000146.1:0-3152 GCA_031403155.1 Hyphomicrobiaceae bacterium | reverse complement strand
GAAGAGAAATCGCAGATTCGACGCGCCCACCTTCTGCCTTAACTCCTTTTCGCCGCCTTAGTTCAGAACGCCAATCTTCAACCTGCTCGACAACCCACAACCAATGAATAGTTGCCGCCAATTCAAGGACGGTCGACGAACACTCTTGCATCCTGTCAAGGACACTTCTTAAATCGTCGAATTCAATCGCGCCTACATATACCGGCGTCGCGCCAACAGCTTCGTAAACACTATAACCAACCCCATCTGATCGCCGCTCAAGCCGCTCTTCGACAAAACCAAACGCAACCGCGTCGACAACCGCTTCAGACAGCTCTGAAGAATAGGGACCATAATGATGGTACTCATAGGGCAAATTTTGGCCTAGCCCCATTTGTTCCAGAAGATAAAAGACCTTCTGAAGCCGGACTCGACCGACAATTTTGCCTCCCGCCGCCGCGACGACAACCGCAATCATTGAGTCAAGATCAGTCATGCGAGGCCCCCCCGAAGACCGGCTTTCGCCGCCTCTCTCGCCGAATCAGATGCAAAGTAGTATCTCACGAACTCCTTGGGCCTCACCAGGGCTTCTATCACCTTGGAGACGCTGGAGATTTCTCGAGGCCCCTCGCCCGGAACCATGATCATGAGCCGCTTGTGCGCTTTTGCATCATCGGCTCAAATCTCGCCGTATATGCTGGCCTTTGGCTCGTCCTTTAGCACTGTGACGTTCATTTCGCCCTTAAACTTCTGGTCAATTCGCCGTCGGTTCCTTCGCTGTACCTCGCTGTCGAGGCCGAACTCCGCCTCAAGATCCAGTCCCTTGTACAATATGCGACCGTGCAATCTCTCCGCGAGGTCTCGAATCATATCTACCGAACATCGTTTGAGCTCCCCAATTGCGCTCCAAACTACCGTATCGTCGAGGGCAAGACAATCTGCTGGAGTTGGGTTAGCGGCCGCGAAAAACCTCACGAGCGGGTGATTCGTGCTCAATCCAATCCCCTTGAAATTCTTTGTCCTTATCTCATTGGCCAATGCGCGTAACAGTGCTCCTACCATTTGCTCGATTCCACGAGTAGTCTTGTGGAGATAAACTTGCGTATAAAGTTGATAGCGGGCAAGCAAGAATGCTTCTGCCGCCTGCGTGGCCTTCTGCCTTAAACAAAAACTTGGCCGACTTACGTCTTCTCCTGATTCTCCGTCTGCTTCCATATCGATATCGGCGACGGTTAGGTTGTCCAGAAGCCAGTCAAAATCGATCGCCCCTGCGCCGGAGCCGGTCATCATTCGATCACGCCGAAGATAGTCCAACCGATCCGCATCAAACGAACTAGAAACCACGGCGTGGTAGATGTCAGATGGCACCTCGGCCAGAAGTAGCTCGGCAATCTCATCCGATAATCCCGATTGATGTGCATCGAGCAACGGCCGAATGGCGCCCAATTCATTGGTCACAAATTCAGCAGACCACTCCTCATGGCTCTTCTTTTGTCCGCGGCTCTTCTGAACGTCCTCGAACGTATGACTAAACGGGCCATGTCCAACATCGTGGAGTAACGCGGCCAGAACAGCAACTTCGGCTCGGCCCCTGTCTTCGGCCTCTGGCCTCTCCCGCTCAATAATCTGCACAAGACTGCGAGCGGTATGGAACACTCCGATGGAATGGGCGAATCTACTATGGGTTGCGCCCGGAAAAACGAGCTCCGATACTCCCAACTGTTTCACTCGGCGAAGTCGCTGCATCTCGGGTGTATTCAGCAGGTTCCAAGCCAGCTGATCCAGCTCGGATTTCGAAAACACGATAAGCCCATGAACAGGGTCACGGACACGTTGCGTGCGAGCAGTCATTGTAGAACATATCATGAACGATGAAGTGCGACAATAGCAAAGTTGAGCTATCCCCGAAAATCCGCCGCCAGCGCGTACAGCTCCGCCAAGTCCGCACTACTCGACGGCGGCGCTTCGCCCCCTCACTCACACCGCGCCGGCACGTTCGCCTGGAACTCGCCGCTGAAATTGCCCGGCGGCGAATAGTTGCAGACGAGCAGGTCCTCGCCCCCGCAGGTGGCGACACCGCAGCCGAGCTCGGTCGAGGAGCGCCAGATCACTTGGGTGAAATGGCCGGTGCCCGACGAGAAGCCACCGGAAGCGAAATCGTACTGGCCTACCTCGTCGTACCAGCTCTGGATCTGGGCGTCCGGCGGAAAGGCGCCCGACGTGCCCATGGCCAAGTTCTCGCCAAACCCGTTGTTGGAGTGGCGGAAGTCGCAGGCGTTCGCCCATTGTTGGGCGGTGGCGGCAAGCTGCGCGCTCCAGGCAAGCGGGGGCACGCAATGCTTCGCCCGCAACTGATTGTGCTTGTCGAGCGCAACCTGGGCGAGATCGCCGCCTTGGCTTGCGGCCGCCTCGGGCTGGGCTTCGCCACCGGCCGTCCCGGGTTCGCTCGACTCTCCAGTCCCGCCACCGGCCCCCACCGGCAGCACCACCGCCGTCTGGTTGCCCGAGGCCATGACGACGCCGAGGCAGTTCTGCTGGCCGTCGAACACGGAGAAGTAGTGACCGGCGAAGGTCTGCATGACGCCGGACGACCCAGGTGCTACGGTCAGCATCGGGAATTGTCCGCCCTGGCCGTCGTTCTCCCGTCCGCTCCCATCGATCCAGTAGACGTAAAACTCGGCTGTACCGGCATTCTCGAAGGTGAAGCTCAGCGCCTCCGAGCTGTTCGCGGAGACGACCTGTCCGCGCAGCTCGCAGCCGGGACCCGGCTCGGCATTGGCCGATCCTCCAGCCAACACCTGCACCGCCGCTAGCACCACCGGCAGCGTCAGCACTCTGATCCATCGCATGGGAATGACTCACCGGTCGGAGGAACTACGCGAAGCGCGACGATGCGATCCTACACGGCGAATTCACGACCGAACAGGGTCCGCCAATGCCTCGATGCAGCATCCCGCATTCACCGAAATGCTGTCGCATCGATACGAGAGGGCCGTCACTCCTGCGGCACCAGATGCTCCTCACCAACCCCCTCCTGACCGGCGATCGACCAGGTGCCGTCGAGACCGCCCTCGGCGTTGATCCGGTAGATCACCAAGCCGATCGAGTCACCGAGCGTATAGGCCGCACTCACCACCTCGTCCTGGCGCATGCAGAAGGCCTGGCTCGCTTGT
>JANNSX010000145.1:0-3285 GCA_031403155.1 Hyphomicrobiaceae bacterium | reverse complement strand
TCGATCACCTTCTGATGCCGGCGCTGCAGCGAGCAGTCGCGCTCATAGAGATGCACCGCATTGCCGTGACCGTCGGCGATGAACTCGACGGTGCCGGCACCCTGATAACCGACGGCCTTCGCCGCATTGACCGCCGCTTCCCCCATGGCGCGGCGCACCTCCGCCGTCATGCCCGGAGCAGGCGCCTCCTCGATCACCTTCTGATGCCGGCGCTGCAGCGAGCAGTCGCGCTCATAGAGATGCACCGCATTGCCGTGACCGTCGGCGAACACCTGCAGCTCGATGTGGCGCGGCGCCGTCACGTATTTCTCGATCAGCACGCGATCATCGCCGAAGCTCGACTTCGCCTCACCCTTGGCGCTCGCGAGCGCGGCATCGAAGTCCTTGGGCGAGTCGACCCGCCGCATGCCCTTGCCGCCGCCGCCCGCCACCGCCTTGATCAGCACCGGATAGCCGATCTCGGCGGCGCGCCGGCTGAGTTGTTTAGGCTCCTGCTCGCTGCCGTGATAACCGGGCACCACCGGCACGCCGGCCTTCTCCATGACGCGCTTGGCGGCGTCTTTCAGACCCATGGCGCGCATGGCGGAGGCCGGCGGACCTATGAAGACGAGCCCGGCCGCCGTGACAGCCTCCGCAAAGGCCGGATTCTCGGAGAGAAAGCCGTAGCCCGGATGGATGGCATCGGCGCCGCTCCGCTTTGCGGCCTCCAGAATGCGATCGATCTTGAGATAGCTCTCGGCGGCCGGTGCCGCGCCGATGTGATAGGCCTCGCCGGCCATGGCAACGTGCAAACTTGCCGCATCAGCATCCGAATAGACCGCAACCGTCGCGATGCCCATGCGCCGCGCCGTCTTGACGACCCGGCAGGCGATCTCGCCGCGATTGGCTATGAGGATCTTTTTCAACATCAGCGCGCCGCGTAAGCCTCGACTTCCAGGAACCATTGCTCGTCGATGAGTTGGGTGATGACGCAAGTGAAGGCGACCTGATGGCCATCGAGATAGGCGTTGCGCGCATCGCGCATTCCATCACGAAACTTCCGGTCGGCGAGGAAGACTGTGATCTTGACGAGATTCTCCTTCGTCATGCCGGCGGCGCGCAGTTGCCGGTCGATGTTGAGGAAAGCGTTCTTCGCCTGCGCCTCGAAGGCCGGTGGCGTCACGCGGTCGGCATCGAAGCCCATCTGGCCGCCGATGAAGAGCAGCTCGCTTGCCCCCACCACATTGATCGCGTGCGCATAGGGTCCGGCCGTCTTGGGGCCATCGGCTGCGGTGACGGGGTGAAGCTCCATCGTCTCCAACTCCTACATTCGGAAGACGCCGAAGCTCGTCTCGGGTATGGGCGCATTGAGCGCGGCGGCGAGCGACAGGCCCAGCACGTCGCGGGTCTTCCGCGGATCGACGATGCCGTCGTCCCAAAGCCGCGCCGAGGCATAGAGCGGATGGCCCTGCGCCTCGAACTGATCGACGATCGGCTGCTTGAACGCGGCCTCCTCGGCAGCACTCCACTTGCCGCCCTTGCGCTCGATACCTTCGCGCCGGACGGTCGCGAGCACACCCGCCGCCTGCTCGCCGCCCATGACGGCGATGCGGCTGTTGGGCCAGGTCCACAGGAAGCGCGGCTGATAGGCGCGCCCGCACATGCCGTAATTGCCGGCGCCGAACGAGCCGCCGACGATGACGGTCACCTTCGGCACCTTGGTCGTCGCAACCGCTGTCACGAGCTTTGCGCCGTCCTTGGCGATGCCGCCGGTCTCGTATTTGCGACCTACCATGAAGCCGGTGATGTTCTGCAGGAAGACGAGCGGGATCTTGCGCTGGCTGCACAGCTCGATGAAGTGGGCACCCTTGAGCGCGCTCTCCGAAAACAGGATGCCGTTGTTGGCGACGAGGCCCACGGGAATGCCGTGGATATGCGCGAAGCCGGTGACGAGCGTCGTGCCATAGCGCGCCTTGAACTCATCGAACCGCGAGCCGTCGACAACGCGGGCGATGACCTCTCGGATGTCGTAGGGGGTCTTGAGGTCGCCCGGCACAACGCCTGCAAGCTCATCGGGATCGTAAGCCGGCGCTTCCGGAGTTTGCAGCGTGATCTCGGCGGTGCGTCTGACATTGAGATGTGCGACCGCGCGGCGTGCGAGCGCCAATGCATGCGCATCGTCGCGCGCCAAGTGATCGGCGACGCCCGAAAGTCGCGTGTGCACGTCGCCGCCACCCAGATCCTCGGCACTCACGACCTCGCCGGTTGCGGCCTTCACCAGTGGCGGCCCACCAAGGAAGATCGTCCCCTGCTCCTTGACGATGATGGCTTCATCCGACATCGCCGGCACATAGGCGCCGCCCGCCGTACACGAGCCCATGACGACGGCGATCTGCGGGATGCCGGCCGCCGACATGTTGGCTTGGTTGTAGAAGATGCGGCCGAAATGATCGCGATCCGGAAACACCTCGTCCTGGTTGGGCAGGTTGGCGCCGCCGGAATCGACGAGATAGACGCAGGGCAGCCGGTTCTCGGCGGCGATCTCCTGCGCGCGCAGATGCTTCTTCACCGACAGCGGATAGTAGGTCCCGCCTTTGACCGTCGCGTCGTTGCAGACGACCATGCACTCGCGGCCCTCGATCCGGCCGATGCCCGTGATGAGGCCGGCAGAGGGCGCATCGCCGCCGTAGAGATCATGCGCGGCGAGCAGTCCCACCTCGAGAAACGGCGAGCCCGGATCGAGCAGCCGATTGACCCGATCACGCGGCAATAGTTTTCCGCGTGAGGTATGCCGCTCCTGTGCTGCCTTGCCGCCGCCGGTCATCGCGGTTTCTGCCGCCTTCTCGATCCCGGCAAGAGCCGACAGCATCGCCTTGCGGCGCTCGGCATAGGCCGCCGATTTGGGCGAGACGCTGGAGGAAAGCAGGCTCATCGCACACCGCCAGTCAAAAGCTGCAACTCGCATTCGCGCGATTTCGCAGCGAGGTCGTAGCCAGTTGTGCTTTGCCCTCTCCCATGGGGAGAGGGTGGCGACAGCCGGGAGAGGGGGTAAGGTGCCGCAAAAGAAACAAAGTCTACCCGCTGGGTCGTGTTGTAAGACCTTTTTCCATCAGAGACATCATACCCCCTCTTTCGGCCCGTCATGCCGAAGGCATGCCTCCGGCATGATGGGCCACCTTCTCCCCATGGGAGAAGGCGAGCCACATAGCCAATGTAGCGGGCCAGAAACTCAGCACGCGGGCATGACTCGGCCCCGCTCGGCTCCTCACCGCCGCCGCAGCCAGTTGGGTTTTGCCCTCTCCCGTC
>JANNSX010000144.1:0-5182 GCA_031403155.1 Hyphomicrobiaceae bacterium | reverse complement strand
GCCGCCGCCCCCCACCCTCCCCTCCCCCCGCCGCGCTTCGCTCGCGGGGTGAGGAAGGCTGACACGGTGCCCACCGCACATGTCAGGGGCGCACCGCGTATCTTCCTCTCCCCGCTTGCGGGGAGAGGGGAGGGTGAGGGGCGGCCACAAGCGAAACGGCGGCCACGGAGTGCTCTGCATTGCCGTCCGGAGCCGAAGCCGCTAAGCGGTGAGTCCTGCCAGCCTCCAGGTAGCACTACGCATGCCGGACCCAATCGCTCACACCACCCTCCTCACCCGCTACCGCGCCATGTTGGCCGCTGGCGAGATCGAGCCTGATGCGGCGCAGGCGCTGGCGGTGGAAACGTTGCAAATTCTGGCCAACCGGCTCGCCGAGGCCAACAGCGCGAACGGCGGCCTCATCGGGTACTTCACGAGGAAGCGTGGCGCGCCGCCTAGGGGCCTCTACATCGCCGGCGATGTCGGGCGTGGCAAGACCATGCTGATGGACCTCTTCTTCGAAACCCTCGAATTCGAGCCCAAGCGCCGCGTGCATTTCTATGCCTTCATGCAGGAGACGCATGCCCGGCTGAATGCGGCCCGCAAGACCAACGTTCCCAATCCGATCGCGCCCGTCGTCGAACAGATCGCCGCCGAAGCCCGCCTGCTCTGCTTCGACGAGTTTTTTGTCACCGACATTGCCGACGCGATGATCCTCGGGCGGTTGTTCTCGGGGCTCTTCGATGCCGGCCTCGTGGTCGTTGCCACCTCCAATGCCGTTCCCGCCGAGCTTTACAAAGACGGCCTCAACCGCAGCCTCTTCCTGCCCTTCGTCACGCTCATCGGGGAGCGGATGGATCTCCTCGTGCTCGAAGCCGAGCGGGACTACCGGCAGGATCGGCTCGCGGGCCAGAGCGTCTATTTCACGCCTGCAAATGCGAAGGCCCACGCAGGGCTGCGCTCCATGTTCCGCCGTTTGACGGGCTTGCACCAGGGCCCGCCGGCCACGCTCGAGGTCAATGGCCGCACACTCGCTATCCCTGAGGCCTGGGCCGGTGTGGCCTGGCTCCAGTTCAAGGATATCTGCGAGCAGCCGCTCGGGCCCGCCGACTATCTGGCACTCGCCCGCGCCTATCACACGCTGATTGTCGAGGGCATTCCAGAGATGGGTCCGGAGCAGCGCAACGCCGCCCGTCGCTTCATCACCTTGATCGATACGCTGTATGACGCCCACACGCGCCTCATCGTCTCCGCCGATGCGGAACCGGAGGCGCTCTATGTCTCGGGTGATGGCGCCCAATGGTTCGAGCGGACAGCATCGCGCCTCGAGGAGATGCGCAGCCAAGACTACGCCGCTGCTCACGGACAGCCGCGATGAGCATAGCAGATCGTGCGCGGGTGGCTGCCACTCCTCATTGTCAGCGCGACAGGCTTCTGGAAACGTTCAGGTTATGCGATCAGCCCGGAGGCAAGCATGGCCCTCTCCCCAAATGACATCCCGAAAATGTTCGGCGACGTGCCGCCCTTCATGGCGGTGCCCTACCTGCCCGATCTCTCGCGGGCGCAGGCCGACGCCATCGTGCTCGGCATGCCTTACGATGGCATCGCCACTTATCGGGGCGGTGCCACCCGCCGAGCGCCGCAGGAGATCCGCAAGTTCTCGCTGCTCTTCGGCGACTACAATCTCGACTGGGATCTCGACGTCTTCGCCCACATCAAGGTGGCGGATGCCGGCGATATCGATGTCGTGCCCGGCAACACGCCGGAGAGTTACGCGCGTCTGGAGCGCCGCATCGCCGAGGTACAGAAGGCCGGCGCGGTGCCCATCATGTTCGGCGGTGACCATGGTGTGACCTATCCGGCGGTCAGAGCCGTGGCGGCGCATCGCGGCGGCCCCATGGGCCTCATCGTCTTCGACACGCATATGGATCTGTCAGAGAGTTTTCGCGAGGATCGGCTGACGCGCGCTTCGCCCATTAAGCGCATCACCGAGATTCCGGAAATTGATCCGAAGCGCATCGTTATCATCGGCGCCAAGGGGCCGCGCAATTTGCCCGAATGGACGCCGCTCGCCAAGGAGCTCGGCATCCGCGTCATGGGCATTCGCGAGGTCGAGAAGCGTGGCATCGAGGCGGCGACCGGGGAGGCGCTGGCGATCGCCTCGCCCGACGGGCGGCCGCCCTACGTCAGCGTCGATATCGATGCCATCGACCCGGCCTATGCGCCGGCCACCAACTCAATCGAGGCCGGCGGCTTCACCTCCCGCGAGATCATCACCGGCGTCAGGCTCGCTTGCGAGCAGGGTTTCTCCGGCTTCGATGTCGTGGAAGTCTCGCCCGACTACGATTCCAAAAGCGGCACCACCTGCATGCTCGCAGCCCGCCTTGCCGCCGAAGCGCTCGCCTGCCTCGCCGCGAAGAAGGCGGGCAAGGTGAGGAGTTGGGAGTGGCGGGGGTAGGTGAAACTCTGCCCCAACGAGAGCAGATGGCCTGCCCGACATGAACTCCAGAAGACTTGATAACCTGCGTTTCTGTAGCTACATTGTTGTAGGATATCTATGATGATCCGATTCGAGTGGGACGAGGAGAAAAACCTCGTCAACTAGAGCGCTATTCGATCTGATGGAATCAGATCGGCGCTCTAGGTTGTTGGTTTTGAGCACTTTCTTTCGACCAACCGGTATCCACTTGGTCGGAAAGTGCTCTAGAAGAAGCATCATCTGAGCTTCGAGACGGCCTCGCTCGTCTTTGATGACCCACTCCATAGGAGCATCTTCGACCAAATCGTGGATCGAGAGGAGCGCTGGAATACGATAGGCCTGGTTCAGGGGCTTGCCATCGTCGTCGTCGCTCACACGTACCGGGAGGACGACGGCGAAATCGTCATTCGAATCATCTCAGCCAGAAGGACCACGCGACATGAGCGCAGGAAGTACGAGGAAGAAACCGGCTAGCAATGCAGCAAAACAACGGCATGAGCTTTCCCGGTTGAGGGACATGCGAGATCGGGAGGTCGACACGTCGGACATTCCGGAAGTTTTAGACTGGAGCAAGGCGCAAGTCGGAAAATTCTTCCGGCCCATCAAGCAACAGATAACACTGCGCATCGACGCCGACATCATTGCGTGGTTCAAGGCGCGTGGCGAAGGCTATCAAACGGCCGTTAACGAGGCACTGCGAGAACATTTGCGCCGGCGCGCGGCGTCCGTTGGACAACTCGTCAAGACCGGCGAACGCTGTCCCGAGAGCGGCATGTGGCAACCACTCGACTCGAACGAGGACGCCTCACCCATTGCCTTGGGAAGTCCGATGCCCTCGTACCGGCGGAAATCGGTCGTCTGGAAGCTTGTTCAGCGGGCCTGATCGTCGCTTCCGACGGTTTGAATCTTGCTGTCCTCCCGCCCACGCAACGCCAGCTCCGGCATACGCGACAGCAGTGCGACGGAGGCAACCAGCGACAGCGCGCAGGCCCAGAACACGGGCGAGAAGGCGCTACCGAGGTTCTCGCTCATTGAGGGTGCAACGTCTCCCGCCCCGCCCACCGCATGCATCACCAGCGCGTTGCCGATGCCGGATGCACTGCCGACCGCGCCGATGACAGCGACGCCAACCGCACTGCCGAGCGCCCTCAGGAAGCCGAGCACGCCGGTCGCAGCCCCCATGTCGCGCGGATCGACGGCGTTCTGCGTTGCGACCGTCGTGACTGGGAACTGCGCGCCGCTGCCGAGACCGATGACGATGAGGAGACCCTCGATCGCCCAGAACGGCAGCGTGCCCGCAAATGCCGCGAGTACAACAAGCGCCGCGATCGAAAGGCAAAGCCCCAGCACCGGCAGGCGGCGATAGTGGGTGACCTTCGGCATCGTCCGGGCCGCGAAGTTGGCGCCGGCGACCGTGCCGATCATGTAACCGACGAGGGCCAGCCCCGCCTCCGAAGCAGAAAAGCCGTGCACCAGCTCGAGGTAGAGCGGAATGTAGACGACGAGCCCGATGAAGGACGCCATGGCGAAGAAGACGCTCGTGGTCGCGTACCGCACGACCGGGTTGCTCAGCACCTCGAGCGGAATAAGCGGCTCGGGCGTGCGCTGCAGGTGCCACGCGAAGATCAACCCCAGCACGATCGCCGAGGCCAGCGGCCCGACGACGGCAAGCGACATCCAGCCGTGCCCGGCGCCGCCGAGCGTCAGCCCGAGCATCAAGGCGACGGTCGCGACGACGACGAGCATGGCGCCGAGGATATCGAGCCGGTGCTCGCGCCGCTGCCAGGGCGCTTGCTTCAAGCTCTCATTCGTCATTGCCACGGCGAGTGCGGCGAGCGGCAGGTTCAACCAGAAGATCACCGACCAGTGCAGATGTTCGGCGATGAGCCCGCCGAGGATCGGCCCGGCAATGCTCGCGATCGCCCAGGTGCCTGAGATGTAAACGGCGAACTTGCCCCTCTCCTTGGCCGGCACCAGATCGCCGATGACGGTCTGCGCCATGGCGATGAGCCCGCCACCGCCGATCCCCTGGATGGCGCGCGCCACGATCAGCCAGAACATTGTGGGCGCGAGCGCGGCAAGGATCGAGCCCAGCACGAAAATGCCGATGCCGGCGAGCAGCACGGGCCGTCGCCCATGGATGTCGGCGAGCTTGCCATAGAGCGGTGTCACGGCGGTAGCCGTCAGGAAGTAGGCCGAGACGATCCAGAACAGATAGCTCTCGCCGCCGAGGCTCCGGCCCATGGTGGCAACCGCCGGCGTCACGATCGTCTGGTCGAGGGCAGCGAGCAGCATGGCGATGAGCACGCCGATGATGACGCGGACGCGGTCGGAGTCGTTGATCGTGCGTGGGGCCGCGTCGCTCATGGGATGAATGCGTTCACACCGACCCCGCTAGAGTGCTTCCGGAAAAGTGCGAAGCGGTTTTCCGAGAAGAAGCACGACAAACCAAGTAGAGAGTGCTTCCGGAAAAAGCCTGTCCCGGCGAAGGCCGGGATCCGAAGCGGTTTTCCGAGAAGAAGCACGACAAACCAAGGAATTAGGATGTTGGAGTGATTCCAAGAAAAACGGAAACACCCTAGTGTGGCGTCGCGCCATAGTTGACCAGTCGCGCTGCACGGTCGGAGTCAACTATGGCGCGATGAACGCCACACCAAGCTCATGATCTTGCTAGTGGCCCCCATGTCGCGCCAAAATCGGACGGACGCCCGGCGAGCATGCGAT
>JANNSX010000143.1:0-4838 GCA_031403155.1 Hyphomicrobiaceae bacterium | reverse complement strand
CGCGAAGCTCGTCAGCACACGCGGCAGGCACGGCACGAGCTTCGCGATCGATGAGGACACGAGCCAAGCCAATGCTGCCGTGTGGCGTCATGCTCGCAAGCTCACCTATGGTGCAGGCGGCAAACGCAGGGGTGAGCTTGCGAGCCGCCGCACGGGGATGGGAGTCTCACCCCTTCCGGACCAAGGTGCACCCTACCCTCAGCCCTGCGTGGGCCTCCGGCAGGCGCCGGTCACGCCGCGCTTCGTCAGACGCCTCTGCAGAAACGCCCCTCGCCGGGTGACGGGCGGATTATGCGGGCGGTGGCAATGTGCGGGGATAACTTCTTCGCGGGTATGGTGAATGGAACGGAAATGTTTGCGGGTTTCGAGCCGAATGTGCCGCCGCCCCTCACCCTGCCCTCTCCCCGTACGCTGCGCTACGGGGAGAGGGGAGGGTGAGGGGCTGCCTCAACCGCGCGGCCGCAAGCCCTCGATCAACACCGTCATGATCGATTTTTCAGCGGCATCGAAGTGCTTGCGTCCCAGGGCGCGCTCGCCGAGCACGGCGCGGATCTGCACCTCGAAATCGGCGTAGTGCTGCGTCACCGCCCAGATCATGAAAATCAAGTGATAGGGATCGACGGGTGCGATACGTCCGTCAGCGATCCACTTGCGGATGGTTCTCGCCTTGCGATCGACGATCTTCTTCAAGGGGCCGGAGAGGACGCCCGCGACGCTCGGCGCACCCTGAAGAATCTCTGTCGCAAACAACCGCGAAGCCTTCGGGTTTCGTTCCGACAAGGCGATCTTGGCGGCGATGTACTTTCTGATCTCCTCGATCGGCTCGCCGTCCTCGTCGAGCCCGGTCAGCGGCGCCAGCCACTCGGCGAGCGTCCTCTCGAGCACAGCCTCGTAGATGTCCTCCTTGCTCTTGAAGTAGTAGAGGAGGTTCGGCTTCGACATTTCGGCGCGCAGGGCGATCCCATCGAGGGTCGTGCCGCGGAAGCCGAAGCGCGAGAACAGATCGAGCGCGGCCTCGAGAATGAGCCCCTCGTTCATGGTCTTGATGCGGGATTTGCGGGGGCTGCGGGGCGTGCTCAAGATCTAAAGTCCACGATGCTTCTCATTCTTGACCATCTGATCAAATTATGGGCAGCTAGGCCAATAGAAAAGCGGAGTGAAAATGGGGGACGTCGCCACGTCGAAGCCGGCTGCCGTCACGAGCCCGGTGATCGCCGCCGACAAGCTTTCGCTCACCTTCGAGACCAATGATGGGCCGGTCTATGCGCTTAGCAATGTCGATGTGGCGATCGGCGAGGGCGAGTTCGTCTCGCTCATCGGCCCCTCCGGTTGCGGCAAGACCACGCTGCTCCGCATCATCGCCGATCTGGAACAGCCGACGGCGGGCACGATCACCGTCAACGGCGTGACGCCGGAGGCCGCCCGCCTCGGCCGGCAGTACGGCTACGTCTTCCAGGCGCCCGCGCTCTATCCCTGGCGCACCGTCGAGCGCAATGTGCGATTGCCGCTCGAAGTGATGGGGTTTTCGGCGGCCGAGCAGACCGAGCGCGTGCAACGTAATATCGCGCTCGTCAATCTCGCGGGCTTCGAGAAGAAGTTCCCCTGGCAGCTCTCGGGTGGCATGCAGCAGCGCGCCTCGATCGCCCGCGCGCTCTCCTTCGATCCGAAGCTGCTGCTCATGGACGAGCCGTTCGGCGCCTTGGACGAAATCGTCCGCGACAACCTCAACACGCAGTTGCTCAAACTCTGGCGCGAGACCGGCAAGACCGTCGTCTTCGTCACGCATTCGATCCCCGAGGCCGTGTTCCTGTCGACCAGGATCGTCGTCATGAGCCCGCGACCGGGGCGCATTATCGATGTCATCGAGACGAATTTTCCGCGTGAGCGCTCGCTCGACATCCGCGAGACGCCGGAGTTTCTGAAGGTGGCGCAGCGCGTTCGCGAAGGGCTGAGGGCGGGGCATTCCTATGACGAGTGAGGGGTTTGGCATTGAGTCTTCGCTGAAGCGGACCCCCACCAGGCGCTTCATTGGCGAAGCCATGCTCCACATGGACGCGCCAGCCTCCCCACAAGGGGGAGGCGGGGGCCATTGGCGCAGTGCGCCTCTAACCATCGCTTTGATCGCGCGATCCAGTAAGTCTGCACTATGCCAACGAACCCACCGCTCCAGTTCCCCTCCCCCTTGTGGGGAGGGGTTAGGGGTGGGGGGCCACCTCAGTGAGAGCGGCTGTGTTGCGGGGCACGACAGTCCTGATGGGTCGGATCGCCGATGACTAACACTGAGCAATCGACACCCCCGATGGCGATCGAACATGACAAGGCCTCGCGCTGGTCCGAAGGCCACACGGTCCCCGTGCTCACCCTCGTCGCGCTCCTCATCGCCGTCTGGTACGTCGCCTGCGTGCCGATGAACGATGTCGTCACCGAGACGAAGCTCGGCACGCGCGATGTCGCGTCGGGCGAATGGCTGAATGCCTCCTGGTCGCTCGAACGCGCCGTGCTGCCGGCGCCGCACCAGATCGTCGTGGAGCTTTGGAAAACCGTCGCGCTGGCGAAACCGTGGAGCCCGCGCTCGCTTCTCTACCACGGCTGGGTGACGCTTGCCTCGACGCTCGTCGGCTTCCTGATGGGGGCGGCACTCGGCATCGCACTCGCCATCGCCATTGTCCACATCAAGTCCCTCAACAAGAGCCTGATGCCCTGGATCGTCGCCTCGCAGACGATTCCCATTCTCGCCATCGCGCCGATGGTGATCGTGGTCTTGGGCTCGATCGGCTTCACCGGGCTCATTCCAAAATCGATCATCTCGACCTATCTCTGCTTCTTTCCCGTCACCATCGGCATGGTGAAGGGGCTGACCTCCCCCGAGGTCATGCAACTCGATCTGATGCGCACCTACAATGCGAGCCGCGCCCAGGTTTTCTCCAAGCTGCGCTGGCCGGCCTCGATGCCGTTTCTGTTCGCCTCTCTCAAGGTCGCCGTCGCCATCGCGCTCGTCGGGGCCATCGTCGGCGAGCTGCCGACCGGCGCCCAGGCCGGCATCGGCGCGCGGCTGTTGAACGGCAGCTACTACGGCCAGACGACGCAGATCTGGGCGGCGCTGGTGGCGGCGTCTTGCATGGCGGCGGGGCTCGTCGGCCTCATTGGTTTGATCGAGCGGCTGACGCTGAGGCGTATGGGCGTGAAGCCATGAGTGTGGCGGCAGCACCCACTGAGCACAGATCGTGGTGGCGGCTCGAAGCCGGGCTCGTCGCGCTTGCCGCGCTTTGGGTACTCGTCGCCTGGATGGCCGGTGCGCCGGGATGGCTGACCGTCGCCGGTGTCATAGCGTTTTGGCTCGGCGCCTGGCGGCTCAACGGATCGCTGTCGGAGTTGCCGCTCAAGGGCACGGCGGCACGCCTCCGCGATCTCGTCATTCCGGCGCTGTTCGGGCTGACGCTGTTGATGCTCTGGGAGCTGGTGGTGAAGGCCTTCGCCGTTCCGCTGGTGCTGTTGCCGGCGCCTTCCGACATCTGGGTGCGGCTGTTGAGCTCGCTCGACATGCTCGGGGCCGATTGGGTGCAGACCTTCATGCGCGCCGTGATCCCCGGCTGGCTCATCGGCTCGGGCTCAGGTGTCGCCGCCGCTATTCTCTGCGACCGCGTGCCGTTCCTGCGTCGCGGCCTGCTGCCGCTCGGCAATCTCGCGGCGGCATTGCCGATCGTCGGCATCGCGCCGATCATGGTCATGTGGTTCGGCTTCGATTGGCATTCGAAGGTGGCCGTCGTCGTCATCATGACGTTTTTCCCGGCGCTGGTGAACACGGTGGCCGGGCTCGCTGCAGCGGGTCACCTCGAGCGCGACCTGATGCGCAGCTTCGGCGCGGGCTATTGGCCGACGCTGTTCAAGCTCCGCCTTCCCGCCGCCATGCCTTTCATCTTCAACGCGCTGAAGATCAACTCGACGCTGGCGCTCATCGGCGCCATCGTCGCCGAGTTCTTCGGTACCCCCATCGTCGGGATGGGTTTCCGCATCTCGACCGAGGTCGGGAGGTTGGCGCTCGATACGGTGTGGGCCGAGATCGCGGTGGCGGCGCTGACGGGCTCGCTGTTCTATGCCGCGATCGCGGGCGTCGAGCGCTGGGTGACGTTCTGGCATCCGTCGTATCGCGGGCGGCAATAGATTGTTCGTGTTGCATGGCAAGGCGCCTGCCTTACTCTCCCCGTAGCGAAGCGTACGGGGAGAGGGGTGGGTGAGGGGCGGCTGCGAGTCAGAATGCATGCCATGACCGCTTCTTGCTCAGTCGATGCTGTGCTGCACCTGCGTATCGTTTACATTCGCCTGGCGAACACTGGCTTTGCAGCCGCCCCTCACCCTCCCCTCTCCCCATGAGCACATCGTGCCCATGGGGAGAGGAAGGAAAAGCCGTGCCATATGAACGTGATGTACGCACCCAACGTGCTGTGTTGCAACCTGCGGCCCCCCGTTACACCCCCGTTACAACAAAACCGCAGATGAACGGCGCGTTCGCCGCGCGTTCAGCGACCCTTGCGTAAAACCCCTACATCGCACTCGGACGGGGCAAACACGTGGAGGTTCACATGCAAACGCTTGCCACTCTCAAGGGTCTCGTGGCGGCAGCGGCGACGGTAGCAAGCATCGGCATCGTCAACGCCGGTCAGGTCGAGCCGAAGATCGCCGTGCCGTCGCCGGGATCAGCCGGCATCCAGGGCTGCTGGTCGGCCGACCGGATGCTCTACGGTCCCTATCAGCTCTCCTTCTGCCTCGATCGCTTCGGCGGCAGCTACCGGGTCACCGGCGGCGGGCTCAACTGCCGGGCCGAGCTCACCTGGTGGAAG
>JANNSX010000142.1:0-6953 GCA_031403155.1 Hyphomicrobiaceae bacterium | reverse complement strand
AAGCGCGATACGCTGGCCTTCGAACTCGAAGGTGCGAAGGCCGGCAGTCTTTTCCATCTCCTCGACGGCGAATCGGTTGTTGAGGATGTTCTGCCGAGCAACAGCAGACGTTGTCAGATCACCACTCATGCGGGCTCCTCTGGCATTTCATCCGCCTGCTTGGCCTGCCGATAGGTTAAGCGTTTGCCGCGAACGCCGCGTTGGCTCTAGCTTTGTCTTCAATGTTTTCGGCTGAACGGTGATCGTACCTAAGCCAAACTCACCAACATAGGAATGCAAGTGCTTCTCGAAGCAATGCTGATTGCTCGCCCTTCATGCCGCGTTCGAATGCCTCATTGTCCATACTTGGCCCAGACTGCTCGCACCTGCTCGTCGGTCGCGAATTCCCCGCACGCAGCCGCAACCTTCGATCGGGCAATCGCGTCGCGCTCCTCATCCGTTAGCGCCACTGGGCCGAGATCGTCCGACCCGGCGAGCTCGAGGACCACGCGCGCGATGTCATCCTGCTCGGCAGGTGTCAGTCTACGAGCGGCCTCGATGGCCTTTTCAAACAGCTTTGTCATCATCAAACAATACCATACTGAACCACGGTCGTTGACAGGTTTTTTCGCAGCTCTGGATGCGTCTCATATGCCGGCCATGCTAAACCCCCGCGCATGACCACACCCCGAAAGCGCGTCGCCATCCTGATTTCCGGCCGCGGCTCCAACATGGAGAGCCTCATCCGCGCCGCCGAGGACCCGGCCTACCCGGCCGAGATCGTCAGCGTCGTCGCCAACAAGCCGGACGCGCCGGGATTGGCGAGGGCCGCCGAGCTCGGCATCGAGGCCGTGCCCCTCGATCACACGAAATTCCCCTCGCGCATGTCCTTCGAGCTGAGGCTCAACGGCATCCTGCTCGAGCGCAAAATCGACCTCGTCTGCAATGCCGGGTTCATGCGGCTGCTGACGGCCGAGTTCGTCAACCGCTGGATCGACCGGCACTTGAACATCCATCCTTCGCTCTTGCCGGCCTTCCAGGGCCTCGACACGCATCAGCGCGTGCTCGACTCGGGCGCCTGGATCTCGGGCGCGACGGTTCACTTCGTGCGCGTGGAAATGGATGCCGGCCCGATCGTCGCGCAGGCGGCCGTGCCCGTCGCGCCGGGCGATACGGCGGAGAGCCTGGCCGAGCGCGTGCTCGCCGCCGAGCACCGGCTCTACCCGCATGCGTTGGAGCTGGTGGCTTCCGGCGCCGCCTACGTCATCGACGGCCGGGTGCTCTACACGACCCCCGGCGTGCCGTTGCGGGCCGCCATGATCTCGCCGCCGCCGTTGAGGGGGTAGGCCACGGCGTTCGCGCCGTTGAGAATTTGCGAACGCCGATTGCAAACCCGGCACGTCCCATGCGGCTGCCGCGCTTGGGACGATCAAGGCGCGGCCTGGAAGCAGCGAAGTGCATGGTGGGGCCACAACGACGGCCGGCCTCGACCGCCCCTGCGCGCGACGGCGCCTCGCACGTGCGGGCCGGGACGGAAGAATGTCCCCTGAGGGCCGAACAATAGAATGAGCGTCGCGTGGTCGAGGTGCAGCAACCGAAGCTCTTTTGACGGCGGCTCGATCCGGAATTCTCCAATGGTCCCATGTCATCGCGTTTCCTCGCTGCCCGATGATATGCCGACGCCCCGTCGGGGCGCCGAAGTGTAGCCACGCGTGTCGCGAAGCGGAACTCGTGGAATCAGGGATTGAGTTTCAATCGCCCCGACGGGGCGAAGGAGCGGCAAGAGCGCCTCTGCCCCTCACGGGGCAGTCCCAAGAAGACATCTACACGTCCACGGGTTTCACCCGTGGCTACAGTCCACGGCCCCGTTGGGGCCAAGATGGCGCGTGTATTGAGAGTCATCGCAACGTACTGCAACTCGATGGCTTGGCGACGCCCCGACGGGGTGCCGGAGTGTAACCACGGGTGAGCGCAGCGGAACCCGTGGAATCAGGGTTTGAGTTTCAATCGCCCCGACGGGGCGAAGGAGCGTCAGGAACTCCTCTGCCCCTCGTGTGGCAGTTCAAATACGGGACCGATTTCCTTACGGGTTCCGCTGCATTCCACCCGTGGCAACAGCCCACGGCCCCGCTGAGGCCGAAGCACCATTGGAGTTCTTGAACAACAGCCGTCACCAGCCGCGCGCTCCGCCCCAGCCATGCCCGGCCTTCCTCGCCTCGTCCCGCATCGCTTGACTCCCTCAAGATGACCGGTCATTTTTGCGTCATGCCACAGAACAGCAAGCGCGCCGATCTCCTGCGGGCCGGCATGACGGCCGTTCACGAGCGAGGCTTCTCGAACACCGGTGTCGCCGACATCGCCAAGCTGTCAGGCGCGCCGAAGGGGTCGTTCTACAATCACTTTGCCAGCAAGGACGATTTCGGCGCGGCGGTTCTCAACGCGTATTTCGCGCTCGTCGAATCAAACCTGAAAACGATCTTGGAAGGCCCGGTGTGCCCGCCCATTGAACGGCTCGGCGCCTACTTCTCGGAGCTTCGAGACTACAATCGGCGGTTCGGCTTCGCGCGCGGCTGCCTCATCGGCAATATCGCTGCCGAAGCCGCCGGCTTGAGCCCCGGCACGCAGAATCTCATCGATCGCCTGATGGGCGATTGGGGCGCGGCGCTCGCCCGCTGCCTTCGCGAAGGCCAACAGCACGGCGACGTCCGCAAGGACTGCGAGGCCGAAGTGCTCGGCCGGCTCCTGCTCGATGCCTGGCAGGGCGCGGTGCTCCGATCCAAGGTCGAGCGGCGGGCCACCTCACTCGATGCGTTCATCGATGTCCTGCTGCCCGCACTCATCCGCCCGCCGGCGCGCGCACGCCCGGCAATCGCCAAGAATGCGGGGCGAGGGCGGCGATCATGAGGTACGAGCCGCTCACGCCCGAAACGATTGATCGCGTCCGGCCGCTGTGGCTCGCGCTGCACCGGCATCACCAGTCGGTGGCGCCAGAGCTTGCGCCCTTCGTGTCCGACGAGGCCTCCTGGCACTATCGCCGCCAGCAGTATGCGACGGCGCTGAGCGAGGGCGGTCAGGGATTCGTCGCGACCTCCGGTGGCACCGATGCCGGCTACATCTTCATGGCGAAGCGCCCGATGGTGTGGAACGCGACCCTGGACTTGCCGCCAACGCTGTTGGAACTGGTCAGCGTGTTCGTCGACCCGGGCGCGCGAGGGCGGGGCCTCGGCTCGGCGATGTTGGAGCGCTTTTCGGAGATGGCCGAAAGCTCGGGTCTCCACACCAAGCTCATCGGCGTGGTCCCCTCCAACACGCGGGCCGTGTCGCTCTACCAATCGAAGGGATACGTGCCGGCCTGGCTGACGCTGACGCGATTCCAAAGATCGCCCACGATGCGGAACACGACCAACAGCGCGACGATCGCTGCCGTCACGGCGGAGGATGTCGACCGGCTCGAGAGGCTCTGGCTCGAGCTGCATCATCACCATCAGAAAACCTCGCCACACCTCGGCCCCTTCATCGACGACGACCGCTCCTGGCCGGTCATTCGCGAGCTGCTCGCCAAAAGCGCCAAGCACGGCGTCCTGCTCGTCGCCTTCGGCGGCACATCCCCGATCGGTCTCGCCAGCGTTGCCATCGACAAGGCGTCCGAGCTACCGGCCTATGCCGATACCTGGGCGACCGGCCCCCAAATCGCCGAGACGAAATTTCTCGTCGTGTCGGAAGCCGCGCGCGGCCGGGGCCTCGGCGCCGCGCTGATGGATGCCGTCGAGACCGAGCTTGCCCGCCGCAGCGTGACCGACCATCTGATCGGCGCCATCGCCCCCAACGCATCGGCCATCGCGTTCTACCAAGCACGCGGCTTCCGGCCGGCCTGGCTCGAGCTGCTGGGGACCACGGCCTGACGCATTAACCCTCCCGCGCATTCAAAGCTGACGGCCCGCCCTGGCCGCGACAGAGTGCCCGCCATCAACAAGGCCACATGGACAATCGGCAACGCCGGGTGGAATTTGGCCGGGGTGGCAGGACTGCTGCGGCACGGCTCCTGCACCTTTCCGGCTCGGCCGCCGATTGCGGCGCAAGCGAACGAACACAGAACTGGGCACGGGGCTGGTTTTAAGCCCGTACCTTGGAGTTGAAATTGATGACCGCCGTCTCCCCTTCCCACCAGCTCGGCGATGAAAACAGCATCTGGTTCAAGCTGTCGGCCCTCCTCAAGGGCGATCCGCAGAACCCGATGACCATGCTGATGCAGATGACCGAGCGCTATGGCGGCGTCATCGCCGTCAACATGGCCAACCAGCGCGTCGTCTTCCTCTCCGAGCCCGAGCACTTCAAGCGCGTGCTCGTCACCAAGGCCGACGACTACGTCAAGTATTTCGATGGCCTGAAGCCGATCTTCGGCAAGTCGATGATCACCAATGACGGCGTGCTCTGGCAGAAGATCCGCATTCCCCAGCAGCCGGCCTTCCATCCGGACATGTTCGCCGAGTACATCCCCTACTTCCTCCAGGCCATTCGCTCGAAGATGGATCTGTGGGCGGGGCTCGCGAAAACCGGCGAGACTTTCGAAATGGTCGAGCAGACCTGGACGCTCGCCGCCGACATGATCTGCAAGGCGCTGTTCGATCGTGACATGCCGTTCAATCCGCATTTCGTGTTCAAGTGCGTCAAGACCTACACCGACGTGATGAACCACAAGTCGATCCGCCTGAAGCGCGTGCAGGGCGCCGAGTTCGAGATCACGGAGGAGGACGCCTCCAAGGCCATGGAGGTGTGGGCGGGCGTGCCCCCGACCGTGTTCGCGGCCGATCCGCGCGAGGAGCGCGAGCGCACGCTGCTCAAGATGATCGAGGCGGCGGTCGCCGATCCTTCCGTTCCCGAGTTCGACCAGCAGCAGGCGGTCGATGAGCTGAAGCAGTATCTGTGGGCCGGCACGGAAACCACCGCGCTGACGCTCGCCTGGGCGATGTATCTTTCGTCGAAGCATCCCGAGACGGCCGAGCGCATCCGCCGCGAGGGCGAGGAGGTCTATGGCGATCGCGAGCCTACGGCGGACGATTACTCGGCCCTCGCCTACACGCGCGCCGTCATCCAGGAGACGATGCGGCTTTATCCGCCGATCTGGGGTCTCATCCGCGTCGCCTCCAAGCCCGACGAGATCGACGGCAAGCAGATCAAGGCCGGCGACCGCGTCGTCATCTTCGCCTATGGCGCCCACCACAATCCGAAGTTCTGGGAGAACCCCGAGGCGTTCAAGCCCGAGCGCTTCATGGGCGAGGTCATGAAGAAGCGGAAGCCCTACACCTATCTGCCGTTCGGCGGGGGCAAACGCTCCTGCATCGGCGGCGCCATGAGCCAGGTCGAGAACACGCTGGCGCTCTCGATCTTGCTGCGCCGCTTCCGGCCGGAGTATGTCGGCGTCGAGCCGCCGGGCATCAACGCGACCGTGACGCTGACGCCGAAGGGCGGGCTGCATTTCAGGGTGCGGGAGCTGAGTTGAGGAGCATTGCCTTGGCGTGCTAGGGTGAAAACATGACCCGAACAGAGGCGATCCACACCATCAAGACCAAGCTCGACAAGCTCTCAGACGAGCAGCTTGCGGCACTTGTCGACATCGCTGATGCCTACACGCGCTCCATGCCTGACGAGGACGAGGCAACACGAGAGGCGATCGCGGAAGGTCTCGCCCAGGCCGAACGGGGAGAGTTCGCAAGCGAGCGGGACGTCGCGAAGGCGTTTGCTCGTTTCCGCTCATGATCCTTCGGTTCACGCCGCGCGCGCTCGCCGATATCGAAGCCGTCGCCGAATACATCAAAACGCGCAGTCCGAAGGCGGCATTGCGTGTCGGGCAGGGAATCGCTGTCAGCATCGATCGTCTCACCGAACATGCCCAGCTGGGTGTTCTCCGCCCCCTTCTCGGCGTCCGCGCCCTCGCCGTTCCCCGCTTTCCTTACACGATGTACTATCGTGTCGATGAGCAAGCCGTCATCATCGTCCACATCCGGCACGGCGCGCGCGATGCGCCGGGCAGCGATAATCTGACGGTCAAGGATTGAGCCAGACGTCAGCTGTCCGCGTCCTGTCGTCATGGGCCAATTGCTGCCGCCAGCGGTCGAATGCGTTGGATCTCCACAAGACGTCGGTCTGAGCGGAAAGCGGTCGTCGCGCCAGAGTACTCGCATTTCCGCTTCGTGCATGTCAGCGTTCCGCAGTCTAATCATCCAGTGCCGCAAGATCTTGAAGGACCTATCGTCCCGTGGGGTCTTGTTGATCGTATGGCGGTTGTTGGTGTCGGCGTCAATTCTACCTCTCATACTCCACATTCCCGCACACGCCAATGTGCTGGCCGGAGATATGGCGGCCGAGGTCGGAGGCGAGGAAGAGGGCCATGTGGCCGATCTCATCGGGCTCGATCATGGTGCGCAGCGAGATGAACTCGGACTCGCGCTTCACGAACTCCTCGAGCGGAATGCCGAGCGCCGCCGACTTCGCCGTGGCGACGCGACGTCCGCGCTCGTTGTTCATCCAACCGGGCAGGATCGTATTGACACGGATCTTGTCCGGCCCGGCCTCGCGGGCGAGCGTCTCTGTTAAACCCATGACGGCGTGTTTGGAGACCGCGTAGGCGACGCGCAGCGGCAGGCCGGTCTTGCCGCTGGTGGAGGAGATGTTGACGATGAGGCCGCCGCCCGCACGCTTCATCTCGGGGATGGCGCGGCGGCAGCCATAGAACATGCCCGACAGGTTGACGGCGATGACGCGATCCCAGTCGGCGGGCGAGGTATCCTCGGCGCGCGCGGTCGGACCGGCGATACCGGCATTGTTGATGAGCACATCGACCCCGCCCATGGCAGCGATCGCCGCTTCGAACAGCCGATCGACATCGGCGGCGATGCCCACATCGGCATGCGTCGCCCCCAACCCCGGAAGCTTGGCACGCGCATCGGCCAGAAAGCCGTCGTCGACGTCACAGA
>JANNSX010000141.1:0-12866 GCA_031403155.1 Hyphomicrobiaceae bacterium | reverse complement strand
GCGGCAGGGCCTCGATATCGGCGTAGGTCGCTTGCTTCTTCGCCGCATCGGCCATCGATCAACCTGCCTGCTGGCCTTTGATGTAGACGTAGGCGAGGAATTTGAAGAGGCCGACAACGACCCACGCCCCCACTGCAAGAGAAACGAAACTGGTGGCGCCCAGAATCAAGCGATTGCGCCAGACGAGGAACCTTCTGAGTTGCCCCGTCTGATCCGCCCCAAAATCGCTTTGGTACTTGTCGGGACTGAAGATCATTTGGTTGTAGAGTCGGTGCTTCTTAAAGTAGCTCAGACTTGGCATTGCATTCTCAGAATAGCGCATGAAGGCCACACGAGTTGCGATGGCTGAAACCATCATCAAGACCCAAGAGGCGACACCGGCAATCATGAGCAATACGAAAACCCAAACCGCCAGATCGCGAATCTCACTCACCCCACCACCACATCCGTGTAAAGCTCGCGCACATCCGGCTCCGGGTCCGTCTGAGCGAACTCGGCACTCTCGTTGACGACCGCGCGGACCTCCTTGTCCATGCGTTTCAAGTCCTCTTCACTCGCCCGCTTCGTCTCGACCAACCGTCGCGCCACCATCTCGATCGGATCGGTCTCGGCGCGAACCTTATCGACCTCCTCACGCGTCCGATATTTTGCCGGATCCGACATCGAGTGGCCGCGATAGCGGTAGGTCAGCATTTCCAGGATCATCGGCCCCTTGCCGGCGCGCGCATTCTTGACCGCTTTCTCGCCCGCCGCCTTCACCGCCCTGACATCCATGCCGTCGACCTGCTCGCCCGGGATGCCGAAGGAGGCGCCGCGCTGGGAGAGGTTGGTGGTGGCGGACGATCGCTCGATGGCCGTGCCCATGGCGTATCGGTTGTTCTCGATGATGTAGATGACCGGGAGCTTCCACAGCTCCGCCATGTTGAAAGCCTCGTAGACCTGGCCCTGGTTGGCCGCGCCGTCGCCGAAATAGGTGAGGGAGACATTGTCGTTGCCGCGATACTTGTTGGCGAAGGCCAAGCCCGTGCCGAGCGGCACCTGGCCGCCGACGATGCCATGGCCGCCGAAGAAGCCCTTCTCGACGGAGAACATGTGCATCGAGCCGCCCTTGCCGCGGGAATAGCCGCCCCGCCGTCCGGTGAGCTCGGCCATCACGCCCTTGGCCTCCATGCCGGTTGCCAGCATATGGCCATGATCGCGATAGGCCGTGATGACCTGGTCGCCGGGCTTCAGCGCCATCTGCATGCCAACGACCACCGCCTCCTGCCCGATATAGAGGTGGCAGAAGCCGCCGATGAAGCCCATGCCATAGAGCTGGCCGGCCTTTTCCTCGAAGCGGCGGATGAGCAGCATGTCCCGGTAGGCCTGCAGCTCTTCGGCCTCCGGCAACTCTGGCGGGCCGGAAGTCTTCTTGCCGCGACCGTCATTCGAGGATTTCGCCGCCATTTCCGGGCCTTCGGGTTTGAAATCGAAGGCGCGACTATAGCAATCGTTCGGCCCCGCCGACAACCAAGGCCGCGGGATCGGGACTATTGGGGGTCGAGGATGACGATGTCGCCGGGTTTGGCGAAGCCGGCGACGCTACGGGCCAGCTCATCAAGGTAGTCGGGATCGAGGGCCTTGTCGTCGAGGAGAGCGATATCGCGCTCCAGATCAGAGCGCATGGTCTCGAGGCTCGCGAGCTCGACTTTGAGCCTTTCGGCTCTCAACGAGAACTCGGTTTGTGCCTCGAGACCATGTTTGCCCTTGATGGCGTGAAAGCCGAAGTAAGTGGTCAGCATCAGGCAGACAAGCATAACCCAGTTCTGCCGTCGTTTGCTGTTTCGGACCATCGACGCTCCGGGATGATGTACGCGAAACCAGACCATTTGTGTCAGCCTTGGCTGACCACCAGAGAGTGCCAGAGGTCCGGTTAAGGCCGCGTAAAGCTCAGACCCGATTTATGACAGGCTGAATTCACCTGTTCCGCAGAGCCCCCCGCCCGGCATAGCTTGAAGCATCTCCCAACTCTTCCTCGATGCGGATGAGCTGGTTGTATTTGGCGAGGCGATCGGAGCGAGAGAGCGAGCCGGTTTTGATCTGCCCGCAGTTGGTTGCAACGGCCAGATCGGCGATGGTCGCGTCCTCCGTCTCGCCGGAGCGGTGAGACATAACGGCGGTATAGGAGGCGCGGTGAGCCATGTCGACGGCGGCGAGCGCCTCGGTCAGCGTGCCGATCTGGTTGACCTTGACGAGGATGGAATTGGCGATGCCTTTTTCGATCCCTTGGGAGAGGCGTTCGGTGTTGGTGACGAAGAGATCGTCGCCGACGAGCTGGCATTTCGAGCCAACCAATTCCGTCAGCACCTTCCAGCCGTCCCAGTCGTCCTCGGCCATGCCGTCCTCGATGGAGGCGATCGGATAGCGTTTGACGAGATCAGCGAGGAATTTGGCATTGCCGGCACTGTCCAGCGTCTTGCCCTCGCCTTCCATCTTGTACTTGGCCTTCTTGAAATACTCGGTCGCGGCGCAGTCGAGACCGATCAGCACCTGCTCGCCCGGCCGGGAGCCCGCCGCCTCGATCGACTTCATGATGAAGGCGAGCGCCGCGTCGGCTGATTTGAGATTGGGGGCGAAGCCGCCCTCATCGCCGACGGCCGTGTTCTCACCGGCATCCTTCAGCTGCTTCTTGAGGGTGTGAAATATCTCCGCGCCCCAGCGGATGGCATCGGCGCAGGTCTCCGCGCCGACCGGCAGGATCATGAACTCCTGGAAGTCGATGGGATTGTCGGCATGCGCGCCGCCATTGATGATGTTCATCATCGGCACGGGGAGAACATGCGCTTGCGCTCCGCCGACATAGCGGTAGAGCGGCAGCCCCGTTGCCTCGGCCGCCGCCTTGGCGACGGCGAGTGAAACGCCGAGAATGGCGTTGGCGCCGAGGCGGGACTTGTTCTTCGTGCCGTCGAGATCGAGGAGCGCGTGGTCGATGCGGCGCTGGTCCTCGGCATCCATGCCGCCGATGGCGTCGAAGATCTCGGTGTTGACGGCCGCGACCGCCTTGCGGACGCCTTTGCCGAGATAGCGCGTCTTGTCGCCGTCGCGCAGCTCATTGGCCTCGTGCGCGCCGGTCGACGCCCCGGACGGAACGGCGGCGCGGCCCACCGAGCCATCCTCCAGCGTCACGTCGACCTCGACCGTCGGGTTGCCGCGGCTGTCGAGGATCTCCCGGCCGAGGATGTCGACGATCTGGGTCATGGGGGGCTCCCTCGGGGTTCAACTCGGATAGGATGCCGCTTGATAACTGAAGCATCCCCGCGCGCAAAGCCCGACACACACACGGAGTGACGCATGAGCCGGCTCGACGACAACAAAGCGACGGCGATGGCCTTCTACGACCTGATGTTCAACCAGTCGAAGCCAGCCGAGGCGGTCGCCCGCTACGTCGGAGCCGAGTACATCCAGCACAACCCGGATGTGGAGACCGGGAAGGAGGCGTTCATCGCATATTTCGAGGCCATGCAGCGCGACTATCCGGGCAAGCGCGTCACCTTCGAGCGCGCCATCGCCGAGGGCGATCTCGTGGTGCTGCACTGCCACCAGGTCCTGCCCGGCGCGGGCGAATGGGCCGGGATCGACATCTTCCGCTTTGATGAGAGCGGCAAGATCGTCGAGCACTGGGATGTGCTCCAGCAAGTGCCGGAGGAAATGGCCCACGGCAACGGGATGTTTTGATAGTGCTGGCTCAAGCGTCCGGCCCGATCACGCCTTTCTTGAAGACGAAGCAGCCGTAGAACCGCCGCTCGCCGGTCTGGACGACGCAATAGGCTTTCTTGGCGAGATCGTAGAATGCAAAACGCTCGATGCCCGCCATGGGGAGCGGCTTGCCCTCGGCGAGATCAATCTCCTGCTGCACCTCCTGCTGAACCGGCAAGATTTCATGCGGCTTGCCGACCACCTCCATGCGGCCTGCGGGCGCCGGCACGAAGCTGTCGAGCGGCATGACCGAAAGGATCGCCTTGGCGGCGCGGGCGATGCTCATGCCGTCGATCTTGAGCAGCCGGCCGATGACTGTCTGGCGCGCGACAGAATCCGCCGGAAAATTCACATCGCACAGGATCAGATCATCGCCGTGCCCCATGGACTTCAGAGCGTGCAGCACGTCGGCATTGAGCAGGGGGTCGAGACCTCTAAGCATGACTGTCCTCTCTTTGAGTGCCGATTGCCGGAAAATCTACGTCGCGCCTGACTTTGCCTCAAGCTCGGCCGCAAGCGCATCCAGATTGTCGGCCCAGCCGCGCGCCCAGCCAATTCGAAGTTCGTCGAGCACAGCTTGCGACTGCTTACCCATAGCGGGGGCGAGCGGCGCCGTGACGGTCACGCGTGTCTTGCCCTTGCCGGCCGCCGCGAAATCGGCCTCCAGCACCTCCTCGTAAAAGGGCTTGCCGTCGGCCTCGCAGACATCGTCGTAGACGAGCCGGGTGTCGGCCTCGACTTCCCGATAGGTGCCCCTGATCGTGAACACCGGCCGGCCGGGCGCTGCAATCCTCAGACGAAAGCCACCGCCGGGCTTCACGTCCATGGCCTCGACCTCGGGTCGCTCGGCCTCCTTGCCACCCCACCAGCGGGCAAGCGCCTCGGGCTCGGTCCAGGCTTGCCAGACGTTCTTGCGCGGCGCGGAGATGATCCGGCTCGTCTGCAGCACCTGCCCTGCTTCCATCGCCAGCAGCGCCGAGAGCGACGCCAGCATCCGGCTCCACCCGGCGAGGATCATCGGCGCGTACTCGGCCCATTTGGGATCGATCGCGTGTGTGAGTGTGACGAGTGCGCCCTCCCCCGCCTTGGCGATCTCGACCGTTACTTCGGAGGGCGGCTGCTCGCGCGCGACCGCGAAGCCGAAGACGATCCGCTTCGGGCGCTCGATCACACGAAACGTGCCGTAGTGCGGGGCGGTCATCTCGCCGCGCTTCTCGACAATGGTGAACGCACCCCCAACGTTCGCCTCGACCTCAACTGACTCCAGCACGCCGCCGGGTGTGCGGAACAGGAACCGGCCGATGGTGTTGGGATCGAGCCAGGCGTCGAATAAGGCGGCGGGGGTCGCGGCGAAGGGACGGCTCAAAGTCAATTTGTGAGCGGGGAAATTCTCGTTCGCCATCATGCGCTCTTGTCGATCATGAAATGCGCCACCCGCTCTCCGATCACCACGGCCGGGATGTTCGTGTTGGCTCGCGGGATTTGCGGCATCAGCGAGGCGTCGCCGACGGTGATCCGGTCGAGGCCATGCACGCCCCCGCGCTCGTCGCACACGGCGTCCGCGCCACTCCCCATCATGCAGGTCCCAACCGGATGATAGTAGTGCGTGACGTGGCGGCGGATGCCGTCGTCCGTCGAGGTATCGGTGCGGCGCTCGCCAAGCAAGCTCTTGAGCGGCGCCGAGTCGAGCATTGCCTCCGCCATCACCAGGCCGTCGCGGAGCACGGTGATGTCGTGGCCGTCCGCGTCGCTCAGATAGCGATGATCGATTTTCGGCGCGGCCTCGGGATCGGCGGCGACGATATCGATCCGGCCCCGACTTTTCGGCGTCACGCAGCTGACTTCGACGAGGGCGTAGCCGTCGGTCAGCGCCGTCTGTGTCGAGGCGGCCGCCGGGAACACGTGCATGTCGTAAATGCCGTCGCGCGCTTGGCTGGAGATCGCCTTGCCCAGCGTCTGCTCCTCGGGGAGGAAGCCGCTCGCGGCCTTCTCGTCGAGCCAGCCCTGAAGCTCGGGGCCGATCGCGCGGTCGGCATGCACCATCGGGTGATCGTGGAGATTGGCGCCGACGCCTTTGAGGTCGAGAACGGTCTTCACGCCAACCGCCTTCAGCCGCTCGGGATCGCCGATGCCGGAGCGCTGCAGGATCGCGGGCGTACCATAGACGCCGGCAGCGAGTACCAGCCGCTCCGCCTCGACCCTGACCTCCTGGCCATCCCTCCGCCCCGTCAGCGTCACACCCGCCCCCGTCTCGACGACGCGGTCGATCATCGTCTTATCGAGGATGCGGAGGTTGGCCTGGCCCCGCACGGCATCGAGATAGGCAAAAGCCGCGTTCCAGCGCACGCCGTCGACGATATTGACGGGCTCCCGGCCGAACGAGGCATTCGCGTCGAGATCGCAGAGATCCTCGCCCATCCGCCAGCCGCACAGCGCGGCCGCCTCGAGACAGCGCGCATGGAACGGCCCGATCTCCTCTGGCTGATAAGTCCGGACGCGCATCTTCTCGAGCGCCGTCGCGAACAAAGGCCGGAGCAGCTCCGTCCGCCAGAGCGGCAAGCCCCAGGCGTCGTAATCGCTCGCATGTCCGACGGCCGCAATGCAGCCATTGTGCGCCGAGCAGCCGCTGATCACGCGCGCGCGCTCGAAGGTCCAGGGTTTGCGGTCTTCGCGCGGGCCCGAGCCGTAGCCCCAGTCGTGGGAGAGCGCCAGCGCATGGGCGGCGAGCAGGTCCTTCGGCCAGCGGCCTTCCGAAAACGCGCCGTAGTCGGGGCCTGCCTCCACCACAACGACATCGATTCCGGCCTCGACGAGCCGCGCGGCAATGACGGCCCCGCTGGTGCCGCCACCGGCGACGATGACGTCGGCGCGGACCGGTCTGGACGAGTTCTCGTGTGCGGTCATCTCTCGCTCCTGTATGGCGTCGCGCCGAATGACGCTCAGCGCGCCGGCAGCTCGCGTGTCTCGACGGTGTTGAGTGTCGTCAGATCCTCGGCGATGGCCCGACCCTCCATCATGATGCGCCGGCGGCCCGTGCCCGTTTCGATCCGGTAGAGATTGTAGCGCGCCGGCTCGGCATGGCCGTGATGGCGGGCGTGGGAGGCCGACGGCACGCCGACGACTGGAATGGGTCCCCCACCGCCCCCGGCATCGGCCACCATCGCCTGGTGGTTGTGCCCATGCAGCACGAGCTCGGCTCCGGCGCGGCGCAACACCTCCGTGAAAGCGCCCGCATCGGTCAGACTGCAGGCCGGCGCCGACTGGCCGGGAAGCGGGGGATGGTGGATCAGCACGACGCGGACAAGGCCCTCGGCGCCCAAGCGCGCCAACAGCTCACCCGCGGCCTGGCGCTGGGCCGGCCCAAGCTCGCCGCTGGCCCGGAACATCGGCGTCGGCACAGCCGACGACAGTCCGACAAGCGCGACGCCCCCGAGCCGCCGGACGAACGGGAACGCCGCGCCAGAACCGGCTTCACCCGTCATGTAGGCCGCCCAACGGGCGATGCCGGGATCGCGACGGAGCCGCACATAGGTGTCGTGATTGCCCGGAATGACCGTCACCCGATCGGGCGGCCCTAGACGCTCGAGCCAGTCGAGGACCCCGGTAAACTCCTGCGGCATGCCGACATTGCACAGATCGCCCGTGACAACGATGTGGTCCGGCTGCTGCGCGTGAACGTCTTCGATAAGCGCCGACAGCACTTCGGGCAGGTGCCGGTGCTTGCGGCCCCGGTGCCAGTTGGCAAGGCCCGTCAGGCGCTTCGGCGTCAGATCGCGCAGGCGCGGCCTGGGCATGGGTCCGAGGTGAATGTCCGAGAGATGGGCGATCGTCAGCGTTGACAAGCCTTCATCCCTCATGCGAGCCAGCTCGCGACCCTTTCGGCTGGAGCCGCCGCTATGCCATTGCTGAACCTCTCCGGCAAGCTGTTCCAGCCGCTTTGGCGGATGCGGCGGGGGCTGACGCTCGGCGCTCAGGGCCTTGTCCTCGACGGCGCCGGAGGGGTGCTGCTGGTCCGGCACGGCTACCGTCCCGGCTGGCACTTTCCCGGCGGCGGGGTCGAATGGGGTGAATCCGCCGAGGAGGCACTGGCCCGGGAGCTTCAGGAGGAGGCAGGCGTCCGCTTGACGGAAAGGCCGGTGCTGCACGGCGTCTTCACCAATTTCGGAGCTTTTCCGGGCGATCACATCGCCGTCTTCGTGTGCCGGTCGTTCGAGCGCCCGTCAGTCCCAAAGCCCAATGCCGAGATCCTGGAGAGCCGTTTCTGCGCTGTCGATGCCTTGCCGGATCAGCTCGCCGATGGCGCGAGGCGACGGCTCGACGAGATCGCCCTCGGCGGTCCCCCGGCAACAAATTGGTGACGGCGGGTCTTGAAATCGCCGCGCGGCCCACAACATTCTCTTGCCGGGCCAACGAATTGACGGTATCAGCGCGACCCATGATAGAGCGGATCACAGGATTGGTGGGCTTCGGCCGACGACAGGCGCACCTCAGCGCCATGGGCGTCGCCCTCCCAACCGTTCCCGCCGCTCGCAGCCACTGATCGCACGAGCCGAGGCCGGCAAGAGACGACCCCTGAGGACCCTCGACCACTTCCTCTCCTCAGAGTTCGAAAGCCTCCTCGCCATGTCCCCCTATGTCATTCTCTTCCGGCCGGTGACGGCCGCCGACCTCCTGTCGATCCAAGACCTTCAGGACCTGTGCTTCAGCCCCGGCCGCTTCGCGCGCACCGCCTACAGGGTGCGCGAGGGCGGGCCTGAGTTCTCCAGGCATTGCCTCTGCGCGTCAATCGGTGACGAGGTCGTCGCCTCCTTGCGCATGACGCCGGTGACCATCGGTGGCACGGGCCAAGTGCTGTTGCTCGGCCCCTTGGCCGTGACGCCCCGGCTCGCCGGCCAGGGCATCGGCCGCCGCCTCGTTGGCGAGGCGCTGGTCAGGGCGCGCGAGGCCGGCATCCGGCTCGTCTTCTTGGTGGGTGATCTGCCCTACTACGAACGCTTCGGCTTCGCGGCTGTCCCCGAGGGCCAGATCAAGATGCCCGGCCCGGTCAATCCGGCGCGGCTGTTGGCGATCGAGTTGGCCGAGGGGGCGTTGGAGGAGTTTAGGGGTGAGGTGGTGGGGGTGCGGTAAGCGGCCCTACGCCCGTCGATCGATCCGATACCTCTCCACAATCTCCTCGTTCAACGCGATCCCGAGGCCCGGCCCCTCGGGGAGCGCCATTGCGCCATCGACCACCTCCGGCTCCGGCGAAACCAGCTCGCGGCGCAGCGTCGAGTCGAAGACCTTCGGCGAGACATACTCGAACAGCGGAGATGCCGGGCAGGCCGCCTGGAAGTGACGGCCCGCCGCCGAGGTGATGCCGGTCTTCCAGCCGTGCGGAATGACCTCGGCGCCGGCCATCTCGCACATCTCGGCAATGCGCTTGATCTCGGTGAGACCGCCGGTGCGGGCGATGTTCGGCTGCACGACATGCACGCGCCCGCGCTCGAGCCACTCGCGAATTTCGTGCCGGCCAGCGGCGGCCTCGGCCCCGCAAACCCGCATCGGCGCGACGGCGGCGAGGCGCGCATGGCCGTCGAGATCATCGTGCTGCAAAGCCGCTTCTGCAAAGAAGATGTCGCACTCGGAGACCCGCTCGATGACCCAGCGCGCATCCATCCAATTCGACCAGCGATAGCCGAAGTCGAGCGCCATCTGGATATCGGACCCGAGCATCTTTCGCCCCTGCTTGATGCACTGGACGAGCTCGCGATCGGTCACGAGGTCCTGGAAAATCACCTCCATCTTGACGGCGCGAAAGCCGTTGGCGAGTGCCAGATCGAACTGCCGGCCGATCTCCTTCATCACCTCACCGATCGAACGGCCCTGCGGCAGGCCCGGCCAGATCGTGCAGTAGGGCCGGAGCGTTTCACGTCGCGCGCCGCCCATGAGCTTGTAGGCCGGCACACCCAGCTGCTTGCCCGCGAGATCGTGGAGTGCCAGGTCGATGGCACCGATGACATGCAGACCCAGGCCTCGCCGTCCCGGCCAGAAGGTGCCGACGTAAAGCTTCTCCCAAAGTGCCGCGATCTCGATCGGGTCAGCGCCGATCAGCACCTCCGGCATGTTGCGCGACCACAGATGCGCGGTCGGCATGGTGATGAAAGCCTTGGCGACCTCGGGCGGCGCATCCGTCTCGCCAAAGCCCATGCGCCCCGCCGCGTCGAAGATCCTGACGAGGATCGTGCCGGTGGTGCCGTCGAGGTCGTTCTTTTCCGCCTCGGGCAGAGAAATCGGTACGACCTCGACGCGAGCGATCGGAGAAATCGAAGCGGCCATCGGTGCACTCCCCTAGCTCTGCGGCTGCGCTGGCCTATCCTTCGTCACATCCGGATCGGGCTTCACCGACAACTTCTCGATCGCATCCGCCAGATGCTCATCGGCAATGTTGTAGGCCCCCGCCGCAACACGGATGTTGTGGGCCTCGTGGAGCACGTCGGCGTGCGTGAACCCTGTCGGTGGCTCGAACTTGTAGCAGGCGAGTTCGAGCAGCTGGCCCAGCGGCTCGCGGAAGTAAATCGAATGCATGAAACCGCGATCGACCTCGCCCGATGAGGCGATGCGGCGCGACTTCAGGCGCTTGACCGTCTGGGTGTAGGTCGCGCGCGAGACGGTGAAGGCGATGTGATGGACATTGCCGGTCCCGGTCGGATTGGGCGAGGAGTCCTTGGTCCAGCTCTCGCTCGTGAAGATGGTGATGAGCCGCCCGTCGCCCGGATCGAAGTAGAGATGGTTCTGGTCCGGCGCGTCGAGATTGGGTTGCTCGAACACGAAGGGCATGCCGAGCACGCCCTGCCAGAAATCGATGGATGTCTGCCGGTCGGCGCCCATGACGGTGATGTGGTGGACGCCCTGGGTCTGGATCTTGGACATGGGAGCACCTGAATAGAGCCGCGCGGTTGGGAACGGAGCCTATCGATCCAATCGCCAACTGGCAAAAGGCAGGCTCAATTCGATCGGCTACTCCTCGCCAAGCCACAGGCGCACACGGGTCCCGGCCCACGCGTGCTTCGCACGCTGGCCGGGATGACGATGTGGTGGCGGTAGCGCAAATCGAAGAGCATTGAAATCGTGGTGAGGCTGGACTGCCAGTGCTGATTGTACTGTGCAGACCTCACCCCAACGTCATCCCGGCCTCCGGGCCGGGACCTGTGTGCGTCTCGATGATGTCTCGCACTCTCCCAGGCGTCAGTCGCCAAGATCACTCGTTTCATCGAGCTCCCGGAACACGTCGAGAAACTCGATCGCCCCCTTCTCGTCGAGATGGGCCTCCATGCGCTTCTCGATCTCGGCGAGCAACTGGCTGGCAGTCCGGCCACGCACGATTGAGTTCCTCTCATAGCCCTTGCGCTCGAAGAAGTTCGCCGTCGGCAGGTCGCGGGTGAGCTTCATTTGCATCTCGAAGCCCGATTGGGGACCGGCGAGATTCATGATCTCGAGCTCTGCACCCGTAAGCCGGGTCTTGCCCTTGCGCACCGCGAACAACCGCGTGTCCGCGAGCTTCTGCACCTGCATCCAGGGGCCGATGTCGGCGTCGAGATTGAGCGCGTGCACCGCCATGCCCTGGCGCTTCTGCGCGTAGGCCCTGTGTGCTGTCCACTCGTCGGGAACGGTGAGCGCGTCCTCTCGCATCCGCAGAAGGACACGCGCCTTGGCTTCGAGCCTTCGCGCGCGCTCGCCATTCGCCCCGGCGGCCATCATGAGCAGCCGCTTCGCCCAGCCCTCGCCGTGATGCACGATCGCGCCGACGGAGTTGGCATCGACGAGCTGGGCGTAGCCAACGGCGGTTGAGATCGGTTTCCCCTTTCCGGTGACCGGATGCATGCCGGATTGCATGTCGAAGGTGCCGATACCGCCGGTTTCGAGCGCATAGACGCGCACGATCTGATCGGCGGTGAAACCCAGACGCACGGCTTCCGCGGCATAGCTCTGCTTGAAGCGCCGTTCGCCGACCGCGTCGGGCTCGAAGCCGTAGACATCGCGCGCGGCTTCGACATAGGCGCTGATCGGCAGGATCGGCTCGGCCTTCCTCGGGTTCTTCGCCTTCTCGCGATCCTTAGGTTTCAGCTTGGCGAGAAGCTTCTTGGGTTCCTCCGGGCCGTCATAGGCCGGCGGCTGCTCCAGTACATAGTCGTCGCGCGTGAGCTCTTCACCGGCCGCGCTCTTCCCGCGGCGGCGCTTGCGTAGTTCGACGGTGCGCGCCCAATAGACCTCGGCGTCCGCCTCGTAGGCGTCGCGCGCGCGCTTCCACGTGGCGTAAACCGCGCGCTCCCCGGCCGACAGCGGCGAGAGATCGGCCTCGGCGCGGGCCGGGACGGCGAACATGCCGAAGAGCAGGACCAGCGCGAGCCTGAGCATTGTCCCTCAACGCATCGCCCGGATGAGACCCCGGATCGCCCCGAGGATCGACATGATCAGCAGCTCTCCAAGCCCGCCGAGAATCAGCAGGAACAAGGCACGCGGTCCCAACTCATCAGTCAGGATCGCGGTGATTTTGTATTTCACGGATTCCGGAAACCAGGCTTCGATGAGCTGAAACAGCATGGTGGTCAGCGGCCGGAGCATGTTGTACGCCCGGCCGAGAAAATCGGGCTGATAGGCATAGAGATAGACATAGGCGACCCAGACCAGGATCACGACGAAGAAAAAGCCGATGATGCGCAGGATGAGGCGCGCCAGTCGCCCACCGATGGTCGGCCGTTCGTCACGCATCTGCCCCTCCCAGGACTTAGTCCGCAGTCGTTCTTAGCGGCCACCCGTGGCAGGACCGTGGCGGCACCCTACCCGTCATGCTGACGAAAGTCAGCATGACGGGAGGTTGTGGTGCGAACGAGATCGCGCCGGATGGCACGGCCACCGATCACCTCTTGCCTCTCGTGGATGGTCGCGTTCGCGACCATGACGGAAGGGGCGGAATGCGGCCATGCGACATCGCACGATCATTCAGCCCTAGGGTGGCGTCGCGCCATAGTTGACCAGTCGCGCTGCACGGTCGGAGTCAACTATGGCGCGATGAACGCCACACCAAGCTCATGATCTTGCTAGTGGCCCCCATGTCGCGCCAAAATCGGACGGACGCCCGGCGAGCATGCGAT
>JANNSX010000140.1:0-5242 GCA_031403155.1 Hyphomicrobiaceae bacterium | reverse complement strand
GCGATGGCGAAGGATCTGCTCGCCGCACTCGGAGGCGATCCCAAGCTGATCGAGGGCTACGGCAAGGGCTCGATCGCGGGGGAAGCTGGCGAGAGCGAGCACGCCGCGCTCTGGCATGCGCCGGGCGGCTACGGCATGCGCCAGCTGCTCGGCGACAGCAAGGCCATCGTGCCTTCGACAAAGAAAGTCGGCGGCCCCGGCACGCGCCTCGACGTGCCGCTCGCGCATGTGAACGCGGCTTATGTCCGCAGCCACTTCGATGCCATGGAGGTCGGGCTCGCCGATGCGCCGCGCGCCAACGAGATCGTCTATGCGCTGACCATGTCGACGGGCCCGCGCGTGCACGACCGCGCCGGCGGCTTGGCGGCCAAGGACATCACCGGAAAGGATGGCTTGAGATGAGCGCCAAGATCCGCAAGCTCGTCACTTTCGTCGAGGAAACGCGCGAGGAAGGCGGCAAGTCCGTCTCGCCGCCGACCCGCCGGGCAGCCGCCGTCGCCGTCATCGAAAACCCCTTCGCCGGCCGCTATGTGGATGACTTGACGCCACTCATCGACATCGGCGAGGAGCTGGGCAAGCTGCTCGCCGAGAAGGCGGTCGCCGCGCTCGGTATCGACGGCGCAAAAATCGAGAGTTACGGTAAGGCCGCCGCCGTCGGCGAGAATGGCGAACTCGAGCATGCCGCCGCGCTACTCCATCCGAAACTCGGAGCGCCGTTCCGCAAGGTGCTCGGCAAGGGTGCGGCGCTCATTCCCTCCTCCAAGAAGCGCGGCGGGCCAGGCGTCGCCCTCGACGTGCCGCTCGGCCACAAGGATGCGGCCTTCGTCCGCAGCCATTTCGACGGCATGGAGGTCCGCATCAACGACGCTCCGCGCGCCAACGAGATCGTCGTTGCCGTGGCGGTAACCGACAGCGGACGCCCGCATCCGCGCGTCGGCGGACTCGCCAAGCACGAGATCAAGGGCGAGGACGGGTTGCGGTAGGAGATATGACCCTGACGCGCGACGAGACGATTGAGAAGCGCCTGCGGCGGCGGCCCTCGCGACCGGCCTACACGCTGGACGCGCAGGTCGGCTTTGTGCTGCGCAAGGTCAGCCAGCGCCACACCGGTCTGTTCGCCGGCCTGATCGGCGAAGACATCACGCCCATGCAATGGGCGGTGATGGCGAAGCTGGCTGAGCGCGGGCCGCTGTCGCAGAACCGGCTCGGCCGCGAGACCGCGATGGATGCGGCGACCGTCAAAGGGGTCGTAGACCGGCTGACCAAACGAGGCATTCTGTCCTCCGCCGCCGATCCGGATGACCAACGCCTGCTCATCGTTTCGCTGTCATCCACGGGCCAAGCGCTCGTGCAACGGCTCGTCCCGAAAGCGCAGGCCATCACGGAAGCGACACTCGCGCCACTCGAAGCGACCGAGCGGCAGCAGCTCTTCTCGCTGCTCGCCAAACTCTGCTGAGACCCCGATGTATATGCGCCCCGCCACCCTCGACGACGCGCTCGCTCTCCTGGCGCAACCGGGCTGCCGGGCACTCGCCGGGGGCACCGATGTATTCCCGGCGCTGGGCGACAAGCCGGTGACGGGACCATTCGTCGACGTCTCGCGGATCGACGCGCTCAAGACCATAGTCATCGGCGCGAATGACATTCGCATCGGCGCTGGCGTCACCTGGAGCGAGATCATTCGCTATCCCTTGCCCAGCGCCTTCGACGGCCTCAAGGCCGCTGCCCGCGAAGTCGGCTCGGTACAAATCCAGAATACGGGAACGATCGCCGGCAATCTCTGCAATGCGTCGCCTGCGGCCGATGGCGTACCGCCGCTGCTGGCACTTGATGCCGAGATCGAGATCGCGTCCAAAGCCGGTGGGCAGCGCCAGCTGCCCCTCTCCCAATTCATCACCGGCTACCGAAAAACGGCGCTCGCACCGGGCGAGATCGTCACCGCCGTGATCGTGCCGCGCTCGATTGATGGCCCCTCTTGTTTCGTGAAACTCGGCGCCCGACGCTATCTCGTCATCTCCATCGCCATGGTTGCAGCCATTCTCGCGAAGAGCTCAGATGGACGGATCGCCAAAGCGCGGATTGCAGTCGGCGCCTGCTCGCCGGTCGCCCAGCGCCAGCCCGAGATGGAAGCGGCGCTGACCGGCGCACCCTGGTCCGCCGAAGCGGCGTCGCGGGTTCACGAGGGCCAACTCCGCGGCCTCTCTCCCATCGACGATGTCCGTGCCTCCGGCGCCTACCGTCGCGAGGCCGCGCTTACGCTCGTCCGCCGCGCTATCGCTCAGATCACGGCGGAGACCTGAGCGATGCAAACACTCTCGTTCCGGCTCAACGGCCGGGCCGCCACAACCAAGGCGCGGTTCTCGGACCGCCTGTCGCTGGTGCTGCGCGAACAGCTCAACCTGCGCGGCACGAAAGTCGGATGCGATGCGGGCGATTGCGGGGCCTGCACCGTCCTCCTCGATGGCGTATCGGTCTGCGCCTGCCTTGTCGCGGCGGGGCAGGTCGCCGGCCGCGAAGTCGTGACTGTGGAGGGCCTCGGCGACGGCACGACACATGGTGGGGCCCTGCAAGCGAGCTTCCTGCGGCACGGCGCCGCCCAATGCGGTATCTGCACGCCGGGCATGCTCGTCGCCGGCGCGGAGCTTTTGGAGCGCGACCCACGCCCGAGCGAGCAGGAGACCTGCGATGCGCTCGGCGGCGTGCTCTGCCGCTGCACGGGCTACCGCAAGATCATCGATGCGGTAATGACGGCGACGTTGGCCAACGCAGCGCCGGAGCTGCCGGAGGCTGGCTCGGCCGTTGGCGCTCGCATTGAGCGCCTCGACGGGCGGGTGAAGGTGACGGGCAGTGAGATATTCGGCGCCGATCATTGGCCGGACGGTTCGCTTCTGGCCCGCGCGATCCGCAGCCCGCATCATCGTGCGGAGTTCCGTCTCGGCGATCTTGCCGCGTTCGTTGCCCGCCACAACGGCATCGTGCGCGTCTTCACCGCCGCCGACATTCCCGGCGAGAACCGCTTCGGCGTCATCGCGCTGCTCGCCGATCAGCCAGCGCTCGCCGAGACGGAAGCGCGCTTCAAGGGCGAGGCCGTGGCGCTGGTCGCCGGTGAAGCGGAGACCGTCCGCGATCTCGACCTCGCCGATTTTCCTGTCAGTTGGGAGCCGCTGCCGCCGCTGCTGGATATCGACGCGGCGACCGCCGTGGGCGCGCCGCTCGTCCATGCCAACAGACCAGGAAACATTCTCGTGCGCGGTCGCGTCGTGCGCGGCGATGTCGACGCCATCATGGGCACGGCCACCGTCACCGCCGAAGCAACCTTTGAGACTGGCTTCGTCGAACATGCCTATATCGAGCCCGAGGCAGGTTATGCTGAACGCCAAGGCGATCGCATCACAGTCGCCGCCTGCACGCAGTCGCCCTATCTCGATCGCGACGACATTGCGCGCATCCTCGGACTGCGCCCCGAACAGGTGCGGATCGTGCCGACCGCCGTCGGCGGCGGCTTCGGCTCGAAGCTCGATCTTTCCGTGCAACCCTACATCGCGCTCGCCGCTTGGCTGCTCGATCGTCCTGTGCGCATGGTCTACTCGCGCCCTGAGTCGATCCTCTCGACCACGAAACGCCATCCCTCGCGGATTGCCATCAAGGCCGGCGCCACCACCGATGGGAAACTCCTCGCGCTCGACGTCCAGTGCGACTTCAATACGGGCGCCTATGCCTCCTGGGGCCCGACGGTTGCCAATCGCGTGCCGGTGCATGCCTCGGGTCCCTACTACGTGCCACACTACCGCGCGCTGACACGGGCCATCCACACGCACATTGTGCCGGCCGGCGCCTTCCGCGGCTTCGGCGTGCCGCAGGTGTCACTGGCGCAGGAGCAGGTTTACGACATGCTCGCGGACAAGCTCGGCATGGACCGGCTCGAGTTCCGCATCTTGAATGCTCTGAGGCCCGATCAGCCGACGGTGACGGGCCAAGTGATCGGCGAGGGCGTCGGCATCCGTCAGTGTCTGGAGTCGCTGCGGCCGCATTGGCGGCGCGCGCTCGATGAGGCGTCCCGCGCCAACGAGAGCGAGCCTGGACCGAGCCGCCGCGGCGTTGGCGTCGCCGGCATGTGGTATGGTTGCGGCAACACCTCGCTTGCGAACCCTTCAACCATCCGTATCGGCTTGAAGCCGGATGGCCGCGTGGCACTGCACCAAGGCGCGGTCGATATCGGCCAGGGCTCGAACACGGTCATCACACAGATTGCGGCGGATGCCCTCGGACTTTCCATCGGGCTCTTCGATCTGGTCTCGGCCGATACCGACCTCACACCCGACTGCGGCAAGACCTCGGCCTCGCGCCAGACATTCGTCACCGGCAAGGCGGCCGAGCTTGCCGCGCGTGCGCTGCGGCAGAAAATGTTGAGGCTGGCAAATGCAGGCGACGCAGCACGGATTTCGATCGGCAACGCCACGCTCGTTGTCGACGACGGCGACCACCAGCGCCGGATCGATCTCTCGACACTCCCCCTCGAGGGGCTCGGTTACGCGCTCATGGCCGAGGAAACCTTCGATCCCCCGACCTCGCCGCTCGACGCGGACGGCCAGGGTGTCCCCTACGCCGTCTACGGTTTCGGCGCGCACATGGCGGAGGTCGCCGTCGACACCGAGCTGGGCACCGTCAAGGTTCTGAAGATCACCGCCGCCCACGATGTCGGGCGCGCCATCAACCCCCTCCTCCTCGAAGGTCAGATCGAGGGCGGCATCGCCCAGGGCCTCGGCTTCGCGCTGATGGAGGAGTTCACGCCCGGGCGCGGCGAGAACCTTCACGATTACTTGATCCCGACCATCGGCGACATGCCGCCCGTCCTATCGATCCTGATCGAGGATGCCTCGCCGGTCGGCCCCTTTGGCGCCAAGGGCATCGGCGAGCAGGCGCTCATCCCGACAGCGCCGGCCATCATGAATGCGATCCACCACGCGACCGGTGCGCGCACCTTAGTAGCACCCGCAACCCCCGACCGGCTCCGGGCTGCGATCCGCAGGTCGCAGAAGTAGCTGGGAGGGCTTTCAATCATCTGATGTCCTCGATGCACAATTTCTGCGACCCTGTCTTTGGTCTAGCCCGAATGTTAGTGTGTCCGGCCCTCTCCCTTGGGGAGAGGGTGCCGGCAGGCGGGAGAGGGGTCGAGCGTTTCACGGTTCTCTCGACGCGATCGATCTTGGCAACGATGCTGTTGAGGGACTCTGCCTCACTC
>JANNSX010000139.1:0-19227 GCA_031403155.1 Hyphomicrobiaceae bacterium | reverse complement strand
CCAAGTGGTCAGGCCGACGGTAAGGCCGAGTTTCGAGAGCACCTACTGGAGCGGCACGTATCCAGGCGGCACTGAGAACTTCAGCATCTTCGAGACCGTTCGGGCATTGATGCCGAACCGATCCGCCGCAGCACGCTCGCTAATCCCCTCGATCTTAACGGCGTGCCGAACCCGCGCGTATAGCTCCACTGTCTTCATCCCCCGCCCCCGGCAGAATCAGGCAAAGGACTCTAACTGCCGCTGTTTTGCTCCGGCGCGACCGTTCAAATCGGCCGCTTCTGTGAGGGATTATTGCTCCGGCTTTTACAGCGCGTGGTGCACCGCGATATTCCCTGCGCAATGTGGGCCGCGCCAGGAATGTCCGGTTGACCTCTCAGACCTGTTTGGTTCTGGTTTTCACTGAGGGCCAATAGTGAGCTGAGCCAACTACTGGGACAGTGCGCCGCACAAAGTTGAATCATCCCACAAGCTGCCATCGACTGATTTGGCATTGAACAGCTCGCCGTGGTAGCCGACAATGTCCGCAGTCGAGGGTGCTTCGACAGCCTGTAACGTGAAGCCATCGGTATCTCGCAGCTCATGCGGCCGGATCATGCGAGTCCGATGGCTGCTTCACTCCGATAGCCGACGGCCACTGGGCGTTGCAAGTGACCCAACTCGGACATCGCGGCATCGACGCGCGAGCCTATTGTGAGTGTCCGCTGCGCGGACTGAGCAGTCACCGGCGTCAGGCCGGGCGTCGTCATGCCAAGGCCAACAGCCCGAGCAGCACCAACCGCCAACGCGAGCCCCGGTATTCGAGCGTTCGTGTCGTGTCGACGGTCAATGCGCGGGTTCTTCTGCTCAACGGCAGACGAGGACCGGTATCGTGCTCTGTGTCAACACATTCATTGTTACGCTGCCGAGCACAACGGCTTTGAGGCCGCTATGCCCATGAGACGCCACGACGATGAGGTCGCAGGCCTTGTCGGCCGCGGTATCGAGTATGGCCCGGAACGGCACCTCGCCCGTCACATGCACCGTTTGGCAGGGAACGCCGAGCTTTTGCGCTCCCATCGCAACCGACTCGAGGGTTCGCTTCGCACAGGCCGTCACCTCGGCGAGAGCCTCCGGCGGGGCAATGATCACCACTGGGCCCGCAACGACGCTGCCGGGATCAGCCGACGTTACCATCACGGCGACAATCTCGGCCTTGAGGGCCGCCGCGAGGCGGAGCCCCTCCACCACGGCCTTGGCAGCGAGCTTCGAGCCGTCTGTGGCGATGAGAATTCGCTTGTACATGTGAGGCTCCTGATGGGCGTCAGCTTTGCGATGCGCGATGCACGAGCACAGGTACCGTGCTGTGCGTCAGCACCTTCAACGTCACGCTGCCGAGCAGCATGCTCTTGAAGGCACCCCGGCCATGCGAGCCCATAACGATCAGGTCTGCGCCGCAACTACGCGCCGTCTCGATGACACCCTCGTAGATGTGCTCGTTCTCGACATGCACGGTCTCGGCGGTCAGGCCGAGGCGTTGTGCGATGGCCTGAGCGGTTGCCAAATGGATCTCGGCCGCTTTCGCAACCTGGCGCATGATCTCCGGCAGGTGCACGGCAATCTGCGGATGGCTTAGGCCCGGGGGAACGCCCGTCACAGTAACCAGCGAGACCTTCGCGCCCAGAGCTTTGGCCAGAGCGACGCCGTGCGCGACGGCCTTCTCGGCAATCTCGGAGCCGTCCGTCGCAATGAGGATGTGCTTGTACATGGCCGTTTCCTTCAGCAAGACATCAGAACGGGCATCGTGGCGTGGTGGAGCACATGACGAGTTGCACCACCGAGCAGCCACTCCCGGGCCCACGAGCGGCCGTAGGCACCCATGACGAGGAGATCGGCCTGCCGACGGGCCGCCTCCTCGAGAAGACCGCGTCCCGCGCTGGCGTCGGCGATATCGAGCCCGGCGATCTCCGCGGCGATGCTGTGCCGCTTCAAGAAGGCCGCAATGTCGAGATCGGGCGCCGCTCTCACGCCGGCGAAGCGGTCGCGCGGTGGACCGATCAGCACTGTCACGGCAGCAGCCCGCTGCAGAATCGGCAGTGCGGTTGCCAGCGCACGGCTCGATTCACGGCTCGCAGTCCAACCAACCAGGACGCGCGAGCCGAAGGCCTTGTCATATCCCGGCGGAAGAGCAAGGCACGGCCTGCCGCCGGACAGCAGAACCTCCTCGACGACATTCCAGCCGATCGTCTCACTCGGCGCATCGCGGGCCGCAATCGTCAAATCGAAGTAGCGCGATGCCATCGTGGTGACCGAAGCCGCGTCGCCTTCTCCGGTCAGCCAATCCGCTTCGACACTCTGCTTCTTGGCCTCCTCGAGAAACCAGCGCTCGGTATCCTGAAGCCCCGTCTGCGCTTCGGCGAGCCGCGTCCGATAGGCGGCGGATCGCTCGCCGTAGAAGGCTGCGATTGGCTCGAGCCCGGCGATCGGGAAGAGGCCGGTAACCTTCGCTTGCTGATCACGGGCGAGCCCGAGTACGGGCGCAAGCTCCTGCCGCGCCCGGTGACTGGCTTCGACATGAACGAGTAAGCTCTTGATGCTCAACTGCTTCTCCTGTTGATGGTGTTGCATCGCCCGGCCCATGAGGCCTGTTTCAAGCACCGCTTTCAGGTCACTGCTTTTCTGAGAAGATTTGCGCAGGTCAGCCGCGCGACCAGGACACGCTTCAATGCGAAAGCAAGGCTGGCAGACGTAGATTGGTGAGAACTCCCTTGGTCGCACCGCCCAGCACGAAGTCACGCAGGCGGGAATGACCGAAACCTCCCATTGCCAGGAGTTGAGCACCCTCCGTCATGGCCGTATCCTGCAGGGCCTCCGCAATGGTCTTGCCACCAAGACTGATGCTGCACGGCTTGGCCTTGAACCCTCGCTTTTCCAGCGAGGACGTAAGCGACCCGGCAACATCAGATTCACTGAGTGGTTTTTCGTCCTTGACCGTCAGTACGGAGATGCGACCGCCCTCGGACAGAAGCGAAAGGGCATCGCCAAGTGCTCGGGCGGCAGCGCGGCTTGCGTCCCAGGCAATCGCGATGTGATCGAGACTAGCGGGATGAGCCGAGGGCGGCACAAGGATGGCCGGGCGGCCGGACCCGAATACAACCGCCTCGGACATTTCTTGCGCCAAAACGGTTTCGCCAGACCAGGGAAGCACAGAAAGGTCGTAGTAACGAGCCTCGGCTGCGGCCGCATCAAGCGCGGCACCCAGCACAATCTGTCGAGTAGAGTAGTGAACGCTGGCGCGTAACTCAGTTGGCCCTTCCAAAAGGCCCTTCAGGCGCTGGCATTCTGCCTTGCTCTTTTCCTCGGTGGCCCTGACGAGTCCGGGGATGTCGAGAAGCAAACCTCCCAGCAGCGAATGCACTTTTGGAATGTCGACAGAGAAAGCCCTGACTTGAAGTTGAAATCCAAGCGCAGCCGCGAACCTGGCGGCGGCCAGTATCGCACTGTCCGTGACCGATTCTGGATAGGTGGACAGGGGCATATAGGCGACACGGGTCGGCATTGCGATTGCTCCTGTTTGAATTCGGTACCCAAGACCCGAAGGACGAGGGCACGCCCCTCAAAGTCTTGAATTGCTATTCCTGCATACCAAGCAATTCGCCGAGCAATCTTGATCTGAATCAACCAAACCAAAGCTAACGTCGCTATTCTTCAACAAAAGAGACATTGAGGATCGGCTTGTGCCGCATGACCGGTATCAGACCGTGCAAGAGCTTGCCGAACGGCTAGAGGTTGCCGAGGCGACCGTGCGCCAGTGGATCAAGTCTGGCGAGCTTCGCGCCATCGACATCGGCAAAGGCTGGCGCATCGCCGATTCCGATCTGGAGCGCTTCCTGAAAGCCCGCGAGACGGCACCGCGCGAGAAGGACGGCACGGCAGCCAACACCCGAGCAGATAAGGATGGGTGAAGCGGCCCTCTTAGGTCGCACCGCTCCTGTTCGTGCCCGAAGTCATCCGACCATCATCAAGAGGAGACCAAATATGAACCGACTTGCAGGAAAAATCGCCATCGTCACCGGGGGCGCCGTCGGCATCGGTCGGGCTTGCGTGATCCGCATGGCCGAACAGGGGGCGAAGGTCGCCATCTTCGACGTGCTGAAGGCGGAGGGCAGCGCGCTAGCCGATGAGATTGCCGCCAATGGGGGTCAGGCCGCCTTCTGGAAGGTGGATGTCGCCGACGAGGGCGCGCTGAAGTCCGCCATCGACGCCGCCGCCGCGCGTTTTGGCGGGCTGAACGTCATAGTCAACAATGCGGGCATCTCGGGCTCGCCCAAGCCCACCGATCAGGTGACCGAGGCGGAATGGGACCGAGTGCAGGCGGTGAACGTGAAGGGGGTGTTCTTCGGAACCAAGCACGCCATCCCGCATCTGCGCGCGGCGAGGGGCGGGGCGATCATCAACCTCTCTTCCATCGCCGGGCTGATCGGCATTGGCGGCATCGCGCCCTATCATGCTTCGAAGGGCGCGGTGCGGCTGATGACCAAGAACGACGCCATCACCTATGCCCCGGAACAGATCCGAGTGAACTCCATACACCCCGGCTACATCTGGACGCCGATGGTGGAAAACCATCTGCGCGCTACTTCGGACGATCTGGAGGCAGCGAAGGCAGCCGCCGGGTCGGTCCATCCCATCGGTCATATGGGCGAGCCCGACGACATCGCCTGGGCGGTGGTCTATCTGGCGTCCGACGAGGCGAAGTTCGTCACCGGGGCCGAACTGGTGGTGGACGGGGGCTATACCGCGCGATGACAGACGACCCCATGAGGTACATGTCCCCGACCGCCCCGCACAGCCAACCCGCGGAGGCCTGTCTTGCCGCCCTCGATGCCCTCCCCGATGGACTGACCGGTGCCGAGGCGGCGCGGCGGCTGGCCGCGCATGGGCCGAACCGGCTGCCCGAGGTGCAGACGCGGGGGCCTCTTCTGCGGTTCCTCGTGCAGTTCCACAATGTGTTAATCTACGTCCTTCTGGGCGCCGCCGTGGTGACCGGAACTCTGCAGCACTGGATCGATACAGGGGTGATCCTGGCCGTGGTGTTGGCCAACGCGATTATCGGCTTCATCCAGGAGGGCAAGGCCGAGGCGGCAATGGCGGCGATCCGAGGGATGCTTGCGCCAAAGGCCGCCGTACTGCGGGATGGCGCGCGGTTGACGGCGGATGGGGCCGCGCTGGTGCCCGGCGACATCGTGCTGCTTGAGGCGGGCGACAAGGTGCCTGCAGACCTGCGGGTGCTGGAAGCGCGGGGGCTGGCCGCGCAGGAAGCGATCCTGACCGGCGAATCCGTGCCGGTGGAAAAGGGCACCGCGCCGGTGCCCTCGGGTGCACCCCTTGGCGACCGCCGGTCGATGCTGTGGTCGGGCACGCTGGTCACCCAAGGCACGGCGCGCGGGTTGGTGGTGGCGACCGGGGCCGAGACTGAGATCGGGCGCATTGGCGGGCTGCTGGCGGGGGTCGAGCAACTGACCACGCCGCTGGTCGAGCAGATGGACCATTTCGCGCGCTGGCTGTCGTTCCTCATCCTGCTCGCGTCAGCGCTCCTGCTCGCCTACGGCTATTTCGTCGGCCACCGCGACTTTTCCGAGATGTTCATGGCTGTGGTGGGCGTGGCCGTGGCCGCGATCCCCGAGGGCCTACCCGCGGTGATGACCATCACGCTGGCAATCGGCGTGCAAGCCATGGCGCACCGCAACGCCATCGTCCGCCGCCTGCCCGCCATAGAGGCGATCGGCTCGGTGTCGGTAATCTGCACCGACAAGACCGGCACGCTGACCCGCAATGAAATGGTCGTCACCGCGGCCGAGACGCCCGAGGGGGCGTTTTCGGTGACGGGCGAAGGCTATGTCCCCGAAGGCGCGATCGTGCCGCCCGGTGACCTGACCCGCCTCGCCCGGGCGGCAGCGCTGTGCAACGATGCGGCGTTGCGCGACCGAGCCGGACACTGGACAGTCGAGGGCGATCCGATGGAAGGGGCGCTCCTCGCCTTCGCGGGCAAGGCCGAGGGCGATATCGCGGCTTCGCGTCTGGACGCCATTCCCTTCGACAGCCGCCACCGTTTCATGGCCGTGCTGATCGAAGGCGCGGCGGGCCGCGTGATCTATGTGAAGGGCGCTCCCGAACGGGTGCTCCGCATGTGCGACGGCATCGAACTGCACCATTGGCATGAACGGGCCGATGCGCTGGCCAGGCGCGGGTTGCGCGTGCTGGCGCTGGCCGAACGAGCCGAGGCAGCTGACCGCATCGACCCCGTCGTGCTGAAGGGCGGGCTGACCTTCGTCGGCCTTCTGGGCCTGATCGACCCGCCGAGGCCCGAGGCCATTGCCGCCGTGGCCGAGTGCCGTGCGGCGGGCATAAGGGTAAAGATGATCACCGGCGACCATGCCGGAACTGCCGCCGCCATCGCCCGGCAAATCGGGCTTCAGAATCCTGACCGCGTACTGACCGGCGCCGATCTCGACAAGCTTGACGAGGCGCAACTCGCCCTAGAGGTGGCTGGGGTCGACGTCTTTGCCCGCACCAGCCCCGAACACAAGCTGCGGCTGGTGACAGCCCTGCAGGCCAACGGGCTGTCGGTCGCCATGACCGGCGACGGGGTGAACGACGCCCCCGCTCTGAAGCGCGCCGATGTGGGCATCGCCATGGGGCTGAAGGGGTCCGAGGCCGCCAAGGAAGCCGCCGATCTGGTGCTGGCCGATGACAACTTCGCCTCTATCGCCGCAGCGGTGCGCGAGGGGCGCACCGTCTATGACAACCTCAAGAAGGTGATCAGCTGGACGCTCCCCACCAACGTGGGAGAGTCGATGGTGGTGGTTCTAGCCCTGCTTCTCGGCCTGTCCCTGCCGATCACCGCGGTGCAGATCCTTTGGATCAACCTGATCACCGGCATAACCCTTGGGATTGCGCTCGCCTTCGAGCCGACCGAGGCAGGCACCATGGCCCGCCCGCCACGTCCCCGCAACGCGCCAATCCTGTCGGGCGAACTGGTCTGGCATGTGGTGCTGGTTGCGCTGCTGTTTCTGGCCGCAGCCTTCGGCATCTTCACCTATGCCACCGACAAGGGCTATTCGCTTGCCTTGGCACAGACCATGGCGATGAACATGCTGGTGGTGCTGGGGATCTTCCACCTCTTCTTCATCCGTAACATCCACAGCACCTCGCTGACCTGGGCGGCGGCGCGCGGTACGCAGGTGGTCTGGTCGGTGGTCATCGCCATTACTGCCGCGCAATTCGCCGTCACCTATCTGCCGCCACTGCAGGCTCTGCTCGGCACACGGCCCGTGCCGCTGATGGACGGCATCCTGACCGTAGCCATCGGCGCTGCTTTCTTCGCCATCGTCGAGATCGAAAAGCAGATCCGGCTGGGATTGAAGAGATAGCAGAGACAAAACCATTCCGAATGGCAGGTTCCAGTTAGAGCGAGAGGTCAGAGCAGTAGCACGGAGGGCGGCGCTCCGCCCTAAGCCGATTTCATCTCCTTCCAGATCGCCAAAACCTTCCGCCGCACCGTGCGCTCGTCAGGCGGCGGGAACCTGCCTGCGGATCGCGGTGTCGGTAAGGGTCAGCTGCGGGCTTGAACGATGTTCAGGCAACGTCCGTAGCACCTCCGGTCGCGACGGTTCATGCGATGATCCGACAACGCCGACGCGACAGCCCCTATACCATCCGTCGCGCCGCGCTGCAGCGAAACGTCGAGACGGGCCAATACCGCCCTATGACGAGCAAGGACGATCAGCTGTAGCGTGTTGTTCAAGGCACACACGAACTCAGTATTTGCAGTTCGAATTGCTGCGCCGCATCCAAACAAGGCCCGATCTTTTCGATAGGCGACTGCTTCCGGAGCTAGACCGGCCACGTGGCACTTGCCGGTTTGCCCGTCGATTCTGACTCCAACCGGCCCTGAGCAGGTGCAGCATGCGCGGCACAATGCTGAACGCGCTGCAGAGAAAGCCGACCTCGCTGGTCTTGTGATGAGCGCGACTCGAGGCTGTTTCTCAAGGACTGCTTCGCGGCTGTTTGCAGACCTAATCGATGACGAACGATGGCTGGTAGGTCTTGTGCGCTTTGCGATCAAAGTCATACTCGTAGACAATGCACGGGGCGATGGCCTGGTGATGCTGACCGAGGAAGTACAAGAGGCTGTTGGGCGCAGCGGCAAAAATATGGACGACGGCATCGGGATCGGCGGCCGTGAGATCACGGATATAGTTGGAAATCTGCTCGGCCAACGCGGCGGCATGACCACCGCCGGCGACGCTCTGCTGGCCCGGCCCGGACGGCAGCGTGAATGAAATCAGCCGCCCGATCTGGGGAAGCTGCGCCGCCACGTAATCGAGGCTGCCTGCTCGAGACTTGCGCCACGTCAATGGACGTTGCCTGGACGCGGGCAGGCCCGGGTCTAGGAGCGTGACGCTCTTGGCATCATGCTGCGAAGATGTGCCTCCGCCGCCGCGATCGTGGCGTCCCTTGGTCCGTCGGCGACGACAACGAGCCAATCGATCGGGCCGGAGGGCCGCGCCGCCTGCTGCGCCACTATCGACGACGTCGCATCCGAGGCATCATACCGGCGCTCGGCCACGCGTCGTTGGGCCGTTTCTTTCGATGTCGTCAGCCAAAGGCCGATGAATGGGACTCCTGTCGATTGCGCTACGGCGGCCATGGCCGATCTCTCGGAGGGCTCGAGGAATACGGCGTCGACTATGACAGGAAAATTGCTTCGCAAAGCGCGCCGGGCCATCTTCCGCAGGCGCGCGTACACGGCGGCACTGTTTGCCTCCGTATAATGCTCCGGACCGAGGCGCACGGTCTCCGCGACGTCAGCCATGCGCTTTCGCTCGATATCGCTGCGCAGATGTAGGGCCCCGGGCGCCGCTCCAAATCTTGGCGCGAGTGCCCTGCCGAGGGTTGTCTTGCCCGTCCCCGATAGGCCGCCGATGGCCACGAGCAGAGGCCGTCGCGGGAGGAGGTATGATTGCGCCTTGTCGAAGTAGCGTCGAGCCTCGCCGGTGTTCGCCGAGTTGGCCGCATCGCCGGCTCGCTGCGCCGCGACCATCGCTCGGACCGCCGCGCGCAATGCCAGGAAGAGGGGCATGGCAGCGAGTCCAAGCAAGTCAGCATCGCTGCGTGACGTCTGAAGATACCGGTTGAGCAGCCGGTTGGCGTCCATGCCGAAGCCGTTGGCATCCAGATCCATCAGCAGAAACGCCAAGTCGTAGAGCACGTCGATTGTCGAGATCGCATCATCGAACTCGATGGCGTCGAACAACACCGGGCGCCCATCGATCAGCACGATGTTCGACAGATGCAGATCCCCATGGCAGCGGCGGATTCGCCCAAGACGTGCCCTGATGTCGAGCGCACGGTGTGATCGGTCGAGCCAGACTCTGCACTGATCCACGAACGTATCGACGTCATCGGCTGGAAACGTTCTGGGGCTTGCCGCAAGCCCAACAGCGAGCTCATCGATGATTGCAGCAATGGAGGTCGAACCTTGCCGCGCCACTTCGCTCGGAGCTCCGGCATGGAACTCGGCAATCACAGTCGCCACATCGTCAAGCAGGCTGTCATCGACGCGACCCGCGTGCCGAAGGTGCTCCGACAATAGTGCTCCCGCCGGGAACCGCCGCATGCGCAAGGCCCACTCCACGGGTTCGCCGGGACCATCGAGCCTCAGAAGCCCGCCTTGCCGTGTCACGGAGACAACGTCGAGATACAGATCCGGTGCATTTGGCTTGTTGATCGCGAACTCCCGCTCGCACATGCGTCGCCGCTGATCGAGTGTGGAGTAATCGAGATAGGGATATTTCACCGCTCGCTTAATTTTGTAAGCCAGATCACCGGCCAGGAAGATGCGTGACGCATGTGTCGTTATGCATTGGACTCGTTCGGAACTGCCGTACGTCGCAGAATCGGACAGGAACGCGATCACCTCAGCCTGCGCTGGTTCACCCTGAAATCGCGTGGCGATTTGATCTGAAGCTCGTGGCATTTGTGCCGTCCGGCGCGCCGTCTGCACCACGCGCCTCAAACTTAGTTTTGCAAGAGACATGATCGCAGCAAGTCAAGCTCGTCCCAGCGCGCGCTTGCAGTACGATACTCGTCATGCGCTGCGCGCGAGCCATTGATACCGGTCAAGCCACTCGCCAGAGAAGTGGTCCATTGAATTCGACATCCAGTAATGTGAGAAGCGAAGAATGTAACCATTCATCAAGTCGGTCGCGGCAATGGCCATCACAATGGCGGTCCAGAGTGTCGCCACAATGCCCGCCCGGTCAGCACCGCTCGTATTCCCTGAAGCTGTCGCGGCGAGCGTCCAAGGGGATCGCGCGGATGTTCTCAAGGTGCACGGTCGGCACTGCAGCACGCGCCATTCGTCGCGACGCGGTTGGCATCGGCACAGGCAACATTGCAATGACTGGCGCTACGGACACAGCTATGGTCGAGGGTGTTGGGTTGATCGCAGGGGTCACTGGCACTGCATGAGCCGCCGCTACCACCGGCACCCGAAGGGATGCTGGTTCGGACCTTCCGGGATCTCCTGCCGGTTCTGAACTGCCCATCCAGAGGCAGCGTTCGAGTGGACGGCCCAGTGCTTGCGGCCGTCCACTTACTCTGCCGCCAGACGCAGAGTCCGTGCAACTAATACCTATGGTGGGGATGGTCGTCTGCTGAAGGGCTTCATCGTGGCTCGACAATCGGTGCGACCTCGATCACGGCAACTGGGACGAGTCGCATGAGGTCAGTCCTTCGGCTCCACGTCCGAGCCTGGTAACCTGAACTCAAAGGTCGTCACACGTCGTGCACTGCGCGCCAAAAGCTGCCGGGTCACGAGCAATTGCTGCTTCGTATCCTTTGCGCTGACGACAAGAGCAATGCCTCCGTTGGCTATGTGAGCGGTGATGTCCTGCTCCGGCTTGGATTTTGAGCTTGACCCGCTGCGTGTCCCGAGCCCGGTGATCCAGGCCTGCTGCAGTAACCGGAAGAGCGGCACGGAGGTCGTCAGGGCCCGCAAACCCGGCTCAGCGCCTGGTACGTCCTGCCACGTGTCGAAGAGCCTAGCAATACGACCCAAGACTCCGTCAGGCGCTGGCGTCGAAGCCACCAAGCCCGACAGTGTCGTCGCGCGCGCCATCAAGCCGATTTGCGCCGACTCAAGTCCGAGATTCAAAAGCTCCCCAAGAATCGGGAGCAAAGCTTCCTCGGTGTCTATCACCGTTACGGCGAGTCTAAACTGGTCAAGCGCCGGATGCATGCGTGCGTCTGCCGTTCATCCCTCAACTGCCATGCCATCGGGTGGTCTCCATACGACCTCTAGATCAGCCCTGCGCACGGCTCCCGTTAGGCTGCCTTCATGCGACCGTGGTGGAGAGAGTCCGCAAGTCGCGTGGCAACGCAACGGACCTCCTCGCTCCGCCCTTCGGCAAGATCGCTAAGTTTCTCATGATCCAGGATCGTGACGATGACGCTTTGTGCCAGATCAATGATGCCATCCCGGCGGAGCTTCGTGAACGTGCGGCTCACGGTTTCGATCGTGAGGCCGAGAAAGTCGGCAATGTCGTACCTGGTCATGGGCAGCACGAATTCCATGGGGTCTTGGCCACACCGCTCGTTGCGCCGCGACAGAGTGATGAGGAACGAAGCCAGGCGTTCGCTCGCGGTGCATCTGCCGATCGTGAACAGCAGCTCACGAGAGGCGAGCAGCTCTCGCGACAGGGCTTCGCAGAGCTTCAGGCCAAGCTGGCCGTCCGCGCGGGCAGCCTGTCTGAGCGATCCCATCGGGATCGATCGCACGCGCGTCCTTGTCGTGACTTGGGCGCTGTCGGCATGCTCGCCGATCGCCCCGAGGCCGATCAGGTCACCCGGATAGGCGAAGTCAATGACTTGCCGGCGTCCGTCGGCGAGCGTTCGATAGATGAAGGCATTGCCCGCCTCGACCATGTAGATGTTGGTGACGGCATCGCCTTCCCGGTAGATGTGCTCCTTAGGTTCGAACATTTCAACGTGGCCTATCCTGAACCGCGCGTCGAGCGCGTCCGCAGAGGCTTGCCGAGGCAGGCGGCCGGTGTCATGAGTGCTGTGATCTTCGTCATGGGTCACGAGGGCGGTCGCCAGCATTGGTCACTTCCTTCTCAGCGCGTCGGGTTTCGATCTCGAATGATTGGAGCTAACCAATGCAACGCTGCTGGAGGATGCCGGCACCGTGACCGTTTGTGAGACTGTGTAACAGGCCGCGCGCCTGACGAGATGGATCGGCATGGCCAAAGCAGAGGGATCCGGAGCAACCATTCTGGTCGTCGATGATGAGGCGCCCGTGCGCGCACTGCTGCGCGAGTGCTTCGAGCTTGACGGCTACAAGGTTCTGGAAGCCGAGGACGGCCTCGAGCTGACCCAGCGCCTTGCCGAAGCTTCCGTTGACCTCATTACACTTGACCTGAAGCTCGGTGGCGACAACGGACTGGATTTGGCTCGACAGGTCAGGTCAACGCGCAACGTGCCGATCATCATGATCACCGGCAAGGGCGATCCAATCGACATGATCGTCGGGCTGGAGCTCGGCGCGGACGATTACATCACAAAGCCCTTCCACGTTCGCGAGGTGCTGGCCCGCGTGCGCGCCGTCCTGCGGCGCTATGAGGGTTCGGCGGCCACAAGGCCGGCCGAAGCGTCGACAACCGGCGGGCCCCGCTATGCGTTCCAGGGCTGGACACTCGATATCAGCCGCCGCGAGCTGCGCTCGGACGCGGGCGAGGCGCAGGACCTCACGACCGCCGAGTTCAATCTGCTGGTGTTGTTCGTCGAGCGGCCGGCGCGCGTCATGTCGCGTGACAACATCATGGACCTGCTCAAGGGCCATGAGTGGTCGCCGTTCGATCGGTCCATCGACAGCCTCGTGGTTCGGCTCAGAAGAAAGATCGAGCCGAATGCCGAGGCCCCTCAGCTGATCAAGACGGTCCGTGGCGTGGGCTATGTCTTCGCGGTCGAGGTGCGAAAGGGCTGATGCCGGCCCTCTAGCTGCCGAGCAGCTGCCAGATGGCGCGCGCGAACTCCGCCCGCCCGTACGGCTTGCGCAGCAGCCTGACGCTCGGCAGAGGCGCGGCCTTGGCGCGGGCTACCTCGTCCGGGTAACCCGAGGTCAACAGGACCTTGACGGAGGGCGCATTGGCCAGGACCCAGTGCGCGACGTCGTAGCCGGACAGACCGCCTGGCATGACGACATCGCTGAACACCGCATCGATCTCAGAAGCGCGAGCCTTCAACATTTCGATGGCATCGGGACCGGTCTCTGCCTCGATGACGCTGTAGCCGAGGTCATCGAGACGCTTTCGAGCGACATCACGGACGTCGGGATTGTCCTCGACGAGCAGTATGGTCTGGCCGCTGCCTGTCGGAACACTCAAGCTGAAACCTACGGGCGCCTCGTCCGGCGGGCCCTCATCAAGGCGCGGCAGGTAGATGTTGACAATCGTGCCGCGTCCGACCTCGCTGTAGGCCGTGACCAAACCGCCGGATTGCTGCACGAAGCCGTGCACCGTGCTCAGACCCAATCCTGTGCCCCGGCCGGATTGCTTGGTCGTGAAGAACGGCTCGAAGGCCCGGCTCAGAACCTTGGGCGGCATGCCGACGCCGGTGTCGGTGACCGACAGGCGCACATAGTCGCCGCGCGGCAGCCTGCTATCGGCGTTGTCATCGTCGACACTGTGTTCATCGGTCTCGATCGTGATCGTGCCCCCATTGGGCATCGCATCACGGGCATTGATGACCAGATTGAGGATGGCGTTCTCGACCTCGCTGGCATCCGTCCGCACGCTGGCTAGCTGCGGCGCAAGATTGGTCGTCAGCGTGATATCCTCGCCAATGGAGCGGCGCAGCAGCTCGATCATCTCGCTGATCTGGGCATTCAAGTTGATCTTGCTTGGCTCAAGTTGCCGCCGGCGGGCAAAGGTCAGCAGGCGCTCGGTGAGACGCGCTCCCATCTCCGTAGCATCCTGGGAGCGCTTCAGGAGGGCCAGATCCTTCTCGTCGGTCAGCCGCATCGCGAGCAGCTCCTGATTGCCGAGGATCACCGTCAGAAGATTGTTGAAGTCGTGGGCGATGCCACCGGCGAGCTGCCCGATGGCTTCAAGCTTCTGCGCCTCGAAGAGTTTTCGCTCGCTCACTTCGAGGGCCTGCTCGGCTATGCGCTGACTCGTCAGGTCGATCGTCGCGCCAAGCATGAGCTCCTGGCCCGCCGAATCGGCGGACAGGAACCACCCCTTATCGAGCAGCCAACGCTCTGCGCCATCCGGCAGGACAACGCGATACTCAACCAAGTAGGCCTGTCCCTCCCGTGCCGCGCTTATGGCGGCGGCAACGAGCTCCCTATCCTCCGGATGCACCATGGCGAGGAATGACGGCGTATCCAGGGTCTTGGCCTGGCTGGCTAGGCCCAGCATTCGTGCATAGGGGGATTCGAATTCGATGATCCTGCCGGTCTCACGATTCCACCTCCAGAGTGCGATGCCCGAAAGATCGAGTGTTTCCTGCAACCGGTCTTGCGCGATCCGCAGCGAATCCTCGATTCGTTTGCGGGCCGTCAAATCCGTGATGACGCCCGCGAAATGACGGGCGCCGTTGGCCTCGAACTCGCTCACCGCCAGATGCAGCGGAAAGGTCGAGCCGTCCTTGCGCCGGCCCGTCACCTCGCGGCCGATGCCGATGATCTTCTTGACGCCGCTTCTGAGATAGGCGGCCAGATACCCATCATGCTCTTCCGCGAATGGACCCGGCATCAGGATCTTGACGTTGTGCCCGATCAACTCGCTCGCTAAGTAGCCAAACAGCTCCGACGTTGCCGGGTTGATGCTGTCGATCACGCCCTCGCGATCAATCGTCACGATCGCTGCGACCGCGGTGTTCAGGATGGCCTCGAGCTTGGCCGTCCGGAACTCTTTTTCGGAAATCTCTGACTTCGTGTCCACCAAGAGCTGCTCCAGCCGGTCGGTTCGACGAAGCTTTTGGCCGGCAATCGGCTGCCGGCTCTCCCCGCTGCGCCGATACCATACGATCATCGCGCTGGCATTGCTATTGACGGCTCATCCCGAGGCCATTGCTGCAACGGAAGACGACAGACGCTTCGATCCTACCGCCTGCCATAGAGTGTCGGGCATCACAGCCACGCTCCCGCAGACGCCCAACAAGTGACGACGGCCGATTGGGCTAGGGAGAGACTCATGCTGTCGGGACCGACACCGCTCTTTGCTGGTGGAGCGCAGCAGTTGGCGGAGTTGGGATCTTCGCTTTGTCGAGGCGCTCGGACTACGAGGGCGCTTCTCGGTCACATTGGGTTCATCGCGCTCCAAAGGGTGCCGCGGACGTCGAGTACCTCGCTTACTACGCAACGCTGGCGGCCAACAGCCAAAATTCGCTGCCCTGGCGTTGACGGTCGTTCCTTCGGGCGGCACGGCTATCGCTTCCTGCAACCCTCTACCACTTACAGCATCCTTCGAGCACGCGGCCCGGTCTGATCACGACGACGCTGTAGGGGTACTGCGTGTCCGACATTCCGTCACTGCAGCTGTTGTTGGCCTCCTTGCAGCCGACAATGGTGATGTACTGCCGTTTGCTTCCAAGCGTCCTGGTCTGATAGACGCGAACGAAATCGAGGGACCGCCCTTGTGCCGCCCTTGCAGCGACCGTCAACAAGCGCCGCGGTCGTTGTCCCGCATCCTCCAGTACGACTCGTCCGCTGCCGATCTTCAAGCTCCAGAATGGCTCGGTGCCGTTGCAGTCGAGTGCGCTTGCGGCTGTCGGCGCCGCGAGAGCCAGCACAAAGGCGGCGAGAGCGACCTTCAGATTTCTCGTGTGCAAAACTCCGCTTGTTATCGACGCGTCGCTTCAATTTGCCCGTTGATCTCGGCGGCGTTCACCGCAACCTGGGTTGTGCCACTCACCGGGCCCGCGATCTCTCGCGAAACGTCCGTGCATTCTCGGGCCACAAACCTTTCAAGTCCGCCGGCAGCTGGGCGATGACGTCGGCGATCTCGCCAGGGTCACAGTGACGGGCTAGAAGGGCGAACACATTGCGGATGGCCGGCTCGGCAGGCGCGGTGTCCGGCAGCAACTTGACGACGACCTCGTCGACGAACTTCTGTTTGCTGTGGATCTTATGCGGCACGGTGCTCGGGCGCCATCCTTCGTAGTAAATGCCCCGGATGAGGACCGGCAGCTGCGCGGCCAAGTCAGCGGCCTCCGCGACTGTCAGACGGTCGCGCAGCTCGTGCAGGACGACGCGCAGCACGCGCTGCGCCTGTTCGGGATCGGACAGATTTGCCTTCTCTTTCAACTCTTTCAGCCACAGCTGGAGCTGCTCTCCGGCATGAGCGACAAACGATGATACCGTCACGACGATCGCCTCCTGGAGCTTCGAGTTTTTGCAATAAGGGCCCCAATCTCTCGCTTGCTGCCATGAGGCAGATCAATTGACGGCCTGCTTTCAATTGGCGGTCCGCATGCCGATCCTGCTTCAAACCCCGAAGGGATACGTGTTGGGCAAGCCCTGAAGCTCATGAACCGCCAGCGGACGAACTGCCGTCGTTTGGTCGATCCAGATGTACTCATCGAACTGGCGGGGCAGAACGGCTTCGAAGTAGTGACTGGCAAGCTCGCTCTCGGGTCGGTAGATGACACCGATGGCTCGCTCGAGCCTGGGCTTCATCAGCCGGTTTCGAATCTCGCCTGTTTGTTCCTCCTGAAGCGGAAGAATGAGGCCCGGAGCATTCGTCAGATGGAACAGGTGCTCGTAGCTTTGCTTGTGTGCGGGCCGGACGTCCATGACCTGCATCGGTCCGTCCCAGTTCGAGGCCGCCGCAACGGTACCATTGTTGGTGCCCATGCCGATGTGATAACTGGCGTCGCCGAAGTGCTTGCGGCACAGCTCGCCGAGATTGAGCTCGCCACGTCTGGTCATCTCTGTGGCCGTGGCATCGCCAATGTGCGAGTTGTGGGCCCAGACCACGGCCCTTGATCTTGGACCGTGAAACTCAAGCATGCGCTTCAGCGTCTCGAACATGTGGCGATCGCGCAAATTCCAAGACGCGCGGGAGCCATAGTACATGATGCGATAGTAGTGCTCTGCGTTGGCTATGAGCCGCGCATTCTGGCTGGCATCGAAAAAACCCTCGCCATCTGCGGTCATGAGGGCCTGCTGCCGGCCCAACAGCTCAGTCAGCATATGAGAAACATCGCGCTCGCAGGCGCGATAGGCACCCGTCAGCGCCGCATGTCCATAGGCGGAAGGCTCGGCTTCCCAAGGACTGAGACATCCGTAGCGCTGACGCGCCACCTCTGCGAGCTCAGGATCAACAGAGTCAAGATAGGCGATGACGGCTCGGACCGATGCAAACAGGCTGTAGAGATCGAGGCCGTGCACGGCGGTGCGGCCTGCGTAAGAAAGTTTCGCATTGCGCTCATGCAGCCAGTCGACAAATCGCCTGACGTCCTCATTGCGCCACATCCAGGTCGGAAAGCGTGCAAAGGCCGACCATTCGGCGGGTTTCGCCTCCCGGTGACGCACATAGTGGTCGATGCGTGCGGCATCCGGCCAGTCGCCCTCGATGGCGACGATGTTGAAACCTTTTTCCTCGATCAGCTCGCGGGTGATGCGGGCCCGAATGTCATAGAACTCCGACGTCCCGTGGCTGGCCTCGCCGATGAGCACGACACGCGCATCGCCAACACGCCGGAGGGTCGGCGCAAGTCTCGCCTCGGCCGTCGTCTGGAACGATGTCCCATGCTTTGCGATGAGAGAGGGTATGGAAACGCTGACGGAAGGCCGCGATCGGACGACGCGAGGAGGCATGGTCTGCCAAGTCTCATCGGTGCTCTCCCACCCCTCATTGCCGATCAATGGAACAAATCTGACATCGGCCAGGTCTTCCCGCTCGAATTCATCGACGTCCACGCGCGTGATGCGGATGAGCTCTTGCGCCCGCGGGTCGCTGCCCACCGGCACGACCATGTGTCCGCCGATGGTCAGTTGCCGGGTCAGCGATTTCGGGATTTCGGGGGCGCCCGCCGAGACCAGGATCGCATCGAACGGCGCGTGCTCGGCCCATCCATCCGTGCCATCGGCATGGCGGACGTGCACATTGGTGCAGCCGGCGCGCTCAAGGTTCTCGGCGGCCTGCTGTGCTAACGGCCCGATGCGCTCGATCGTGAACACTTCACCGGCAATCTCCGCCAACACGGCGGCTGCGTAGCCAGATCCGGCTCCGATTTCCAACACGCGCTCGCCGCCGCGAAGCGTCAAGGCCTCGAGCATGAAGGCGACGATGTAGGGCTGCGAGATCGTCTGGTCGGCGCCGATGGGAAGAGGTGAATCCTCGTAGGCATCGGCGCGGAGGCTTGCCGGAACGAAGAGCTCGCGCTTGACCTTTCGCATAGCGGCCAAGACAAGAGGATCGCGAACGCCGCGCGCCTCGATCTGCGTTGCAACGAAGTCCTCACGCTCAGTAGCTGGCGCACTCATTGCCAAAGCACTCTGCCATTCAGCGTCCGCCCGGTCACATCGACATGGCCGCTTCCAGAGCAGCCTCGCCCTTTGGCTCGGGGATCTCGGTCATCGTTGCCTCGGTCAGGAGCAAGACACTTGCCACCGAGACGGCGTTCTCCAGAGCAACGCGAACAACCTTTGTCGGATCGATGATGCCGGCCTCGACAAGATCGACATAGGTGTTGGTCGCCGCGTCAAAACCGAAGTTGCCCTTGCTTTCGATCATTTTGGAGACGACAACGCCACCATCGACCGAGGAGTTCTCGGCAATCTGCCGTGCAGGAGTTGAGAGTGCCCGCTTCAAGATCTGGACGCCGGTCCGCTCATCGCCTTCCGTGGCCAACTCGAGTTTTGCGACCGCCTCTGTGCAGCGGAGCAGTGCCAAGCCGCCACCTGGGACCACACCCTCGCTCACGGCGGCCTTCGTCGCGTTGATGGCGTCGTCCAAGGCTTCCTTGCGAGTCCTCATCTCTGACTCTGATGGAGCGCCGACCCGGATGACGGCGACGCCGCCGGCAAGCTTGGCGGCACGCTCTTGGAGCTTCTCCCGATCATACTCCGACGTTGTCTCTTCGATCTGGACCTTGATCTGTTGTGTGCGGGCCTCGATGTCGGCCTTCTTCCCGTTACCTTCGACAATCGTCGTGCTGTCCTTGTCGATGGTGACG
>JANNSX010000138.1:0-15425 GCA_031403155.1 Hyphomicrobiaceae bacterium | reverse complement strand
AAACGCGACAAGCAACAAGGCCCCCGATATCGGGGGCCTTGTTGCTCGCATCACTGCTGCACTTTTACTCCGGAACGCCGCTGCAGCTTCACTCCGGCGTTGACAATCGTTTGGCCTATTTTGACGATGACGAGACGAGAGACATGTTCAAGGCGCTGGCCGAAGAAGTTGCCGCGAGAGCGCCCTTGAAGAAGGTCGGAAAATGACAAAACCCGCTGGAACGAAAGCGTTGATAGGCCTTGTCGCACTCCTGGATGCGCACAGAAGAGTTCTTAGCAAAGCTGGAGCTGTGGGGAACGCGGACCGCCTTGCTCTGCTGAGCAGCGACCTCAGTGCGGTGAAAGGTGACAGGATTGCAGAACTTCGGAAGCGAGCCGAGAATGTTGAGTTCACAGCCTCCGTTGAGGAAGCGGACCGCATTTCCGCTGTCTTGCCGATGTTAGCTGAACTAGGTGAATTCCTTGTCACTGCGGGAATTCGAGGAGCCGGCGCAGATGTTCTCTCGCTGCTTGGCGCACTCAAGCCCATTGGCGGTCTCCCTCTCGGTCAAGCCGGTCCAATTCTTGCGGCAACACCAACGAAAAAACCATCAGCAAGGAAGCAGACCCCGAAGGCCGAGACAGTGAGATCGCCAAGAGAAATTGCCGAGCGACTTACAAAGGCCAATCAAGATGATGTTGCGTTTAAGGCTCTGATTGGCGAGTTGCGGGGAAAGAGCTACCAGAAAGGCACTGTTGAAGCGGCCGCAAACATTTTTTTGGGGCACAGTGAGAACTGGCGATATCGCTCAAAGGATGAAGCGATCAAGAAAATCGAAGCGCGCCACGCCCTCGACGCGATCAGCGACAGCAGGCAAAGAACTATCAATCGCATCAACGCGTAGTCCGTTATCCCACCTTTCCGAAAGGTGGGATAACGGCGATCGAATTCGGCACCCTTTCGGCGAGCCACTCACAGCGCACGAACCGACGGTCCATAAACAGGATGCGCCTCAGCCGCTCGCGCGAAGGCTTCATCCGCGGTGACGAGAATGGCCCTCTCGGCCAAAGCGGCGGCGAGGTAGAGACAGTCGTAGGCTGTCTGGTCCAACTCGAAGGCCATGGCTTGGGCGGCCTTGGCATGATCCCTGGCGGCGACGCAACGTACCGGCGCTGCATCGATGGCAACCATCGCCGCCGTCGCTGTTTCACGCAAGATTTGTCCCCGCCGGACCTTGACCCATAGGACGTTGGCGCATTCGACCCACATGAGGTCGGGGGCGGCGAGCACCTCGCTTGCCAAGAGGTGGCGCGCCCGATCCGACCCGGCCTCGGGCACCACCCATTTGAGCGCGACGCTCGCATCGACGATGATCATCGGCCGTCGCGATCCCGGTCGGCGCGCAGGTCGTCGTGTGTGGTCGGCCCCGGCGTCTTGCCGATCATCGCGCTGACGGCGTCGAGCCGGGCGAGAGCCTCGGCTCGCGAGAGCCCCGCGGACGCCGCCAGTGCGCGCCGGACCTCCTCCTCGAGCGAAATGCCCGATCGCGCCGCACGCGCCTTCAGGGCATCCAACACGGCGGCGTCGAGGTTGCGGATGAGAATCTGACCCATGTCCAGGTTGATATCATGATATCGATATCAATGAAATCACAGTCCCTACCCCCGCATCCTCTTCCCCTCCGGGTCGAACAGCGGCTCGGTGATGATGGTGGCGCGGCGGTTGTCGCCGAGGATCTCGATCTCGAATGCACCGGTCCCTAAATCCCCCGCAAGCTCTTTGGGCACGTAGCCCTGAGCCAGCGAGCGATCGACAAAGTGGGCATATCCACCCGACGTCACCCAACCGACGACCTTGCCGCCCTGCCAAATCGGCTCGTCGCCCAGCACGTCGGCGGTTGCGGCATCGACCACGAAGGTGACGCGCCGCAGCGTGCCGCCGGAGGCCTTCTCCTTCGCCGCCGCCTCGCGGCCGATGAAGTCGTTCTTGGTCAGATCGACGAAGCGGTCGAGACCGGCTTCGTAGGCGCCATAGATCGGACGCAACTCGCGATACCAGGTCGGGAAGTTCTTCTCGAGCCGCATGGCGAGCAGCGCGCGCATGCCGAAATCGACGAGGCCGAGATCGCGCCCTGCCGACTTGATCTCCGCATAGAGGCGACGCTGATACTCGGGCGCCACCCAGATCTCGTAGCCGAGATCGCCCGTGTAGGTGACGCGGTTGATCATCGCCGGCACATGGGCGATGTCCATCGAGCGATGCTCCATGAACTTGAAGCCGGCGTTCGACACGTCCTCGTCCGTCAGCCGGGCCAGCAGCTCACGCGAGCGCGGACCGGCAATCGATAGGCCCACGAGACCCATGTCGTAGCGGTGAATGCGCACCGATCCGTCCGCCGGCAGATGCTGCTCGAACCAGCGCATGTGGTACTTCTGCGCTTGGCTCGAGCCCCACATGACGAAGCGCTCGTCCGCTGCTTTCGCGATCGTGAAATCGCCGATGAGGCGGCCGGCCGGGTTCAACATTGGCGTCAGGATGAGGCGGCCCGTCCTCGGCATCTTGTTGGTCATGAGCCGCGAGAGGAACGCCTCCGCGCCCGGCCCATCGAAGGCATACTTCGCGAAGTTGGCGATCTCGGTGACGCCGACGGCGTTGCGGCAGCCGAGCACCTCGGTCTTCACATGCGGGAAATCGTTCGAGCGATGGAAGGAAACGACATCCTTGGGTTCGACGCCCTTGGGCGCAAACCACAGCGGCGTTTCCAAGCCCCAGGAATCGCCCATCACCGCGCCGTTCGCCAGCATCGTATCGTAGAGCGCCGTCGTCTGTTGCGGCCGCGCGGCGGGCAGCTCCTCGTTGGGAAAGCGGATGGAGAAGCGGCGCGAATAATTCTCGCGCACCTTCTCGTTCGTGTAGGTGCGCGTCGCCCACTCGCCGAAGCGCGAAACGTCCATACCCCAGACGTCGAAGCCCGGATCGCCGTTGACCATCCATTGCGACAGCGCCAACCCGACGCCGCCGCCTTGGCTGAATCCCGCCATGACGCCACAGGCCACCCAAAAGTTCTTCAATCCCTGCACCGGCCCGACCAGCGGATTGCCGTCCGGCGTGAACGTGAAGGGCCCGTTGATGACGCGCTTGATGCCGGCCCGGCCGAGCGCCGGAAAATGCTTGTAGGCTATCTCCAAGGATGGCGCGATGCGATCCAAATCGTCCGGCAGCAGCTCCTGCCCGAAGGTCCATGGCATGGTCTTGGGCTGGAACGGCACGCAGGCCTTCTCGTAGGTGCCGAGCACCATGCCGTTACGCTCCTGGCGCGTGTAGATCTCGGCCTTGAAGTCGAGCGCGTGGGTGACCTCGCGGCCGAACTCCTTGTTGTAGGCGACGACCTCGGGGATATCCTCGGTGACGAAGTACATATGCTCCATGGCGAGCACGGGCAGCTCGAGGCCGACCATGCGGCCGACCTCGCGCGCCCACAAGCCGCCGCAGTTGACGACATGCTCGGCGTGGATCGTCCCTTTCTCGGTGACGACGTCCCAGGTGCCGTCGGTCCGCGGCTTCAATTCGAGCACGCGGTTCTGTAGCACGATCTCCGCGCCGCCGATCTGCGCCGACTTGGCATAGGCCTGGGTCGTATCTTCCGGGTTGAGATTGCCGTCCGCCTTGTCCCAGAGCGCGCCGACGAAGTACTTTTCCTCCATCAGCGGAAACAGCTTCTTGGCCTCCGACGGCGTCAGCAGCTCGGTGTCGAGGTTGAGATAGCGGGCGCGGGCATGCGCCATCCGGCACCAGTCCATGCGGTCCTGGTTGTCGGCCAGGATCACGCCGCCCGACTGGTGCAGCCCGCAGGACTGGCCCGAGATTCGTTCCAGCTCGGCATAGAGGCCGATGGTGTAGCCCTGGAGCTTGGCGACGTTGGGGTCGCCGTTCAGCGTGTGGAAACCGCCCGCCGCATGCCAGGTGGAGCCGGCCGCCAGCCGCGCCCGCTCGATCAGCGTGACGTCCTTCCAGCCGGCCTTGGTCAGGTGATAGGCGACCGAGCAGCCGACGACGCCGCCACCGATGACTGCCACGCGGGTATGGGATTTCATGAGTCTCTGCCTCGAGCTTCGGGTTGTGAGTTGCGAGCTTTCTAGCATTGGCCTCGCGCCAGCGTCACGGCCCCCCGAGCTGTGTCGCGAGTACCGCCCCCAACATCCGTCCTGCTGACGAAAGTCAGCATCCACGGGAGGTTTTGGTGAGAACACAGACCGCGCCGGGCGGCACGATCCCGGATCACCTCTTGCCCCTCGTGGATGGTCGCGTTCGCGACCATGACGGAGAAAGGGGCGATGACCCTGGTCTTAACTGTGGCACGGTTGCCGCTTCCTGTGGCATCCCCGGGCGGGCTAGAAGTGAGCCCGGTTGAAGCAACAATGGCCGCAGACGGGGATCGGATGCTTTTCGACTACATCATCGTCGGTGCGGGATCGGCAGGCTCGGCAGTGGCCGCGCGCCTCAGTGCCAATGGCCGGTTCAGGGTGGCGCTCATCGAGGCCGGGCCGTCGGATCGTCGTTTCTGGATCCAGACGCCGATCGGCTACGCCAAGACCTTCAACGACACGTCGGTCAACTGGATGTACACCTCCGAGCCCAATCCGGGCCTGGGCGGGCGGACCGTGCCGGTGCCGCGCGGGAAAGTGCTGGGCGGGTCCTCCTCGATCAACGCCCTCGTCTACATCCGTGGCCAGGCCGCCGACTACGACGACTGGCGCGACATGGGCGCGACCGGGTGGGGCTGGCGCGACGTGCTCCCCTATTTCCGGCGGATGGAAGACTACCAGCACGGCGCCTCCGACTTGCACGGCAAGGGCGGGCCGGTCGCCGTCACCGATCCCTCGCGGGCGGCCCATCGCACCGTGAAGAGCTACTACGATGGCGCGGCCGAGCTCGGGCTTCCCTACAATGCCGACTTCAACGGCGAGACACAGGAAGGCGTCGGCCCCTATCACCTGACGACGCGGGGGGGCCTCAGATGCTCGGCGGCCCGCGCTTACCTGTGGCCCTCGCAGGGACGTAAGAACCTCTTCATCGAGACGGAGGCACTCGCCACGCGCATTGTCTTCGAGGGCCGGCGCGCGGTCGGCGTCGATGTGCGGAAGAATGGCGAAACCAAATTCCTGCGCGCCCAGCGCGAGGTGATCCTGGCGGCCGGCGCTATCAACACGCCGCAGCTCCTTCAGATCTCCGGCGTCGGCCCGGCGGCGCTTCTCAGGGAGCACGGCATCTCGGTGATCGAGGGGAACGAGGCGGTCGGCGCCCATATGCAGGATCACGCGGCCTACGATCACTACTACCGCTCCAAGGTGCGCACTTTGAATGCGTCGCTCAATCGCTGGTGGGGCCAGGCCTTCTGGGGCGCGGTCTATCTCGCCTTCCGGCGCGGGCCGCTGGCGCTGAGCATCAATCAGGGCGGCGGTTTCGTGCGCTCATCTCCTGAGCGGCCACGGCCCAACATCCAACTCTACTACTGTCCGATGTCGTACCAGAAGGCGCCGGCGGGATCGTCGGCCTTCATTCTGCCGGACCGGCGCTCGGGCTTCTCGCTCTCGGTCTCGCCCTGCCGGCCGGTGAGCCGGGGGTTCGTGCGCATCCGTTCCGCCAACCCAGGTGAGCCACCGGCGATCCAACCCAATCTGCTGGGCGACGATCGCGATGTCGCCGAGATGCTGGAAGGCGCACGCTTCCTGCGCCAGCTCCGCTCGACGGAGGCGCTGGCCGCCATCATCGATCACGAGACTGCGCCCGGCGCCGAGGTGCAGGACGATCAGGCCTTCATCGCCGACATCCGCGCCAAGGCTTCGACGATTTTCCACCCCTGCGGCTCGGCCCGCATGGGCATCGATCCCAAGACCTCGGCCGTCGACCCGAAACTGCGCGTGCACGGCGTCACCGGCTTGCGCGTGGTCGATTCCTCCGTGTTCCCAGCGATCACCTCCGGCAACCTCAACGCGCCATCCATGATGGTCGGCGAGAAGGGCGCGGATCTGATCCTGGGCGATGCGCGGGGTTGACGCGGGCGAAACTTCTCACCCGGGTTACGCTGGCGATTTTGCCGGCCTTCTCCCTTGGGGAGAAGGTGGCGCGGTCCATGCGGAGCATGGCTCCGCCATGACTGCGCCGGATGAGGGGTTGAGCTCCGCTGGAATCTCTCCTTGTCGTGTTGTCAGACTCGTCGAAGATCAACCCCTCTCCCGCCTGCCGGCACCCTCTCCCCAAAGGAGAGGGCCGAAAACAAACCCGTCTTGCTCAGATCGAAAAAAGCGCGTGAGGGTCCGCCGGAACTTGTGATCACGGGTCCCAACCGTTTCAACGCGAGGCCAATGCCATGAAAAGCAAGAAGCCCTCACCGCCTCTCGTTCGCATCATCACGTTCGTTGGTCGCCCCGATATCAACTCAGTTGAAGCAACCGAGGTCGGTGGTGCCATGATCGATTGCTATGTCGCAGGCATGTCGGCCGATGAGGCAGTCGAGCACGCGCGTCGCGAAATCCATGAGACCAGGTGGCATATCGAATCGTTGGACGATGTGGGCGTTCTGGTGGAGAGCGATTTCGACGATGACCCCACGGGCAAGGAGTACTTCGATCAAGCGCTGATCGATGGATTCGTCATGATGTTCCACACATGGCCCAACAACGATCCAGACGACATAGTTCCACAGTAACTCCAACCCCTTCTCATTGCAGAAACGGCAAAGCGTCAAGGCGGATCGGCCTAGCCCTTACCCGAGCGTCTTTTCGAAGCCGGTGAACAACTCATCGAAGCCGTAAGTGCTGTAGGTCGCGCGCGCCTGGGTATTTCGAGCAAGCGCATTGATGCGCAGCCAACGGGCGCCGGCCGCCCGCGCGATGCGTTCGCATTCGGCGAGCATCTGCTTGCCGATACCTTGGCCGCGCCTGTCCCTCGTCACCGCGAGATCGCCGACGAGGGCGTAGGTGTTGGGAACCTCGTCGATGGAATCGTTTTCGACCTTCGTCAGGATCGTCGCATAGGCGACGACTGCGCCATCGCTCAGGGCGACGAGAATTCGACCGGCGCTTTCGGCGCATTGCTTCTCGAGCCCGGCGATGTACCAGGGTCCGATCTCCTCCGGCCGCTTCATGCGATCATAGACTTGGCCCTCATGCACCTGCAGCTGGCGCACGAGATCGAGCAGCGCCGCCTCGTCAGAGGGCGCGTAGTCGCGGATGGTGAGGGAACGCGGCATGGTGGGGATGTAGCGGGAAGGGCGCGGCGGGGTCAAATGCGGTGGCCGAGAGGCAGACCCCAGTCGAGCTCCCGTCTCACCGCCCGAGCAACCGCTTCAAGAACCCCGACTTGCGCGGCGGCACCAGGGGATCGGGCGCGGGGCCGAGAGTGTCGGACGTGGACCGCGCACCGCCATTGAGCCCATCGTGCCCATGGCCGTTGAACGCCAGCGGCAGGATGCGGCGCTTGGGCTTGAGGACCACCGCCTCCGTCTCGAGCGCGACCGGCTCGTCGTCGTCATCTGCGAACACTTTCGGTGGAGCGCGCTCTACCTCGATGACGAGCGGCGGCGGCTCCTCGGCGTTCAAGGCCTCGGTGGGCGGATCGAGCGGGTCGAGCGCCGGTTGCTTCAAGGCGTTGACGAGGCGGCGGACGGTATCGCCATCGGTCGGGGAAGACGAGGTCGGTACAGTCGCAGGCTTTGGTGGCACGGGCGGCGGCGGGCTCGCACGAACGATCTCCGCCAGCTGCCCATCGAGCGACTCCAGATACCGCGGCCAGACCTCGTTCCCGGGCTCGCGCCGCGCCAGCCGCGCGATAAGCCCCCGGCAGGTTTTGAGCCACCGCTCGCCCTCGGACGTATGGCCCGCGCCGATGTGGGTCAGTCCGATCTTTGCATGGCTCGCCGCGAGATCGGCTTGGGCCTGGGTGTCGCCGGGGGCGGCGTCCCACAGAGCCTGGAAGTTCGCGCGGGCGGTCTCGAAGGCTTTCAGGGCCTCGCTGGCGTTACCCTCCATTGTGAGGGCCTCGCCGTGCTCGAAGGCAGCGAAAGCGGAGTCGCGGGAGGGTATTGCTGGCGGGTCAGTCGGACTTGGCAACGATGCGGTCGCAACGCGCGCGGGGCTGTCTGCGGGATCGCGATCCTGTTCGCGCGGCCCCAAGGAAGACTTGGCTTTGGCGTCAACCGCGAGGTGCTCGCTGGCAAGAATTCCGCTGAAGCGGCCTGCCGCCTTGGCCCAGTCGTCCGCACCGCCCGACTCGACCAGGAGATCGCGAACCACCGCCAAAATGCCGGGCTCCACCGAGAACTCCTGGCCAGGCCCGGACCGCGTCACGAGCGACAGTCGCGCCAGCAGATCCAGCGCGCTTTCCCGCAAAGCGGCATCGGCAATGAACGGGGCAAGCTCTGTCGGATACTCGTCGGGGCTGGCGCCGAAGGCCGTTGACGGTACGCGGCCCGACGGCGTGAAGGCCGCGAGCGCCAACAGGCTCGTCGCCGAGTGACCCTGCATGGTGCCGTCGCTCTCGACCACCTCGAAGGAGGTCAGAAGCGCGGCGCGCACCTGAGGCGGGTAGGCGGTCTCGGCCGGCACCGCCGCGGAATGCTCGGAAAACGCCTCGAGATAGGTTTCCGCATGCGCGCTCCTGCGCTCGGCGAGCAGGCGCGAGGCGAGGCGAAGCGCCAGCGGCTCATTCGCCAACGCATCCGCCAACCGGGCAAAGGCTCCAAGATCGATGTCGGCACGGCCAGAGGTTTCCCGCAAGCCGAGCGCCGCGAGACCTTCCGGCGTTGCCGCCGACCCGTCGGCGTGGCGCAGGTAGGCCCGATGCCAGGTTTCATCCGAGAGACCCAGCGCTCCGAGCGCCGTCGCCGCGAAGGCCCGGCCACGGCGCGCATCGTCCTCGATCGACAAGACAGGAGCGAGATCGAAATAGTCGATGGGCTCGGCAAGGTCTGCAACCGCGACGTCCCCAATCCGGAAGATCACCAGTCCTTCCGCCGCGCCTTGGGGCTGGGCCTCCCGGGCCTGCCGAAACTCTGCCTCACACTCTGATGACTCCAGATACTCCGCCGACAGGAACGCGACGGTCACGGCGCCCTCGTCCCCGGCCACGAAGGCCCGCTCCATGGCGGCCATGAAGTCCTGGTGGGTGAAATTTTCATCCTGCAGGATCGTCCGCTGACCAAACTCCTGCAGCAGGCGCGCAACCGCCAGCGCCACATCGGCGTCGGCGCCGCTGCGGGAGAGGAAGAACAGCCTTGGCTCCGGTGTGCCGGCACGCGCGTTCATGCCGAGGGCTCCCCGGTTATCCGGAGGGGGAGCTTATCAGCCTCAAGGCGGCAAATGAAAGACCGCCACTTACGCAAATTGCGGCTAAATCAGGCCGTTGGCGACGAAGCGGGCTGTGAGATCGTCCCGGTCGAAGGGCTTGAGGATGTAATCGTCGGCCCCGGCGTTGAGCGCGCGCGTGATGTCCTCGACGTCGTTCTCGCTCGTGCAATAGAAGACGATGGGCTGATCGCCGCCCGGCTCCTTGCGGAGCAAATAGACGAAATCGGCCGAGATCATGTTCGGCATCTGCCAATCGAGCATGATGATATCGGGCATCGCCCGGCGGCAGCGCTCGAGCGCCTCATGGCCATTCTCGGCTTCCGTCGAGGTGAAATTCAAGTCCTCGAGCAGGCGCTTGGCGACGCGGCGGATCACGTCACTGTCGTCGACAACCAGGCAATGCTTCATTGTGTCCCTCGAAACCGGCAAAGATGCAGGCACCGCCAAATATGCGAGACGCCCCTTCCAGCTTGCGTCAGAGTGTCGGAGAGAACGGTTAACAAGTATCTAAATTTCATACCCAGACAGCAACTTTAAGTTGTCGGGACGGCGGCCATGACGATATCCGCACCGTCTATCGCCACTGTCAGCCGCATGTGGGCCGTCTGGGCGAGACGGGTGGTGTAGTAGGACTGGATCGAGAGTGGATCGAGGCCGTTCTTGCGGGCGCCCGACAGGAAATCCGGCAAATGCGCCGGCAGGCGCGCCTTCGGCCCCTTGCAGCGGATGTGCAGCTCCGGCCGTTCGAGCTTACCCTTGAGCGTCACGGCGATGTCGCCGCCGTGGGGAAGTGCTGTTTGTGCAACGGCGATCATGTTGAGCAGCAGCTTCACATAGTCCTTGCCCATATGCCCGGGCGGCAAATGCCACGTCAGCTGCTGCTTGCCGGCGCCGAAGAAACCCCGGGTGATGGCTTCCGCGTTCGACAGGTCGATGACGGAGCCGGCCGAGCCCGCCGCCCCGAAGGCGAAGCGGGCGAATTGCAACTTGGCGGAGGCCTGCTCGGTGAAGCTGCGAATGACGTCGAGCGCGTAGGCGCGGCTATCCTCGTCGTTGTCCTCGTCCAGCACCTCGAGACCGTTGTAGATGGCACCGACCGGACCGATGACGTCGTGGCAGATTTTGCTCGAGATGAGGGCTGCGAGCTCCATGTCGTCGATCGATGCCGCGTCGCCCATCAATCTCTCTCCTCGCTGCCGATCTCTGCCGCTCCGTCCGTGACGCACTACGAGGGATGGGCGGGCCAGGCGCGTGCCGCCGATCCACTGGCAATACCTGCTTTGCCCCGCCGATGCCAAGCACTCGCCGCGTGCGCGGATAACACTCTCTTTTCGCTGAGGCTTTCGGGACACCGGGAATATTCGATGCGACGCCCGGACGGTGCGTACTCTACAGCGAATCAGTCAGAATGGGGGGCAGAGGGCCTATGAGCCCACGGCTGACAGGCCATAGTTTCGTTGAATTTGCTCGGGAACATGCACCCGGATCGGTTCGGGTGAGCGCGTTCGAGGGATGAGCCGGGGCAGACGCTCTGTCCGACGGCCAAACAAGAGACAAAAAAGAGATGACGCGATCACGATCACTGCTGCTGGCAGCCCTGCTGATCGGTGGCCTTGCAGGCGTTTCGGCCCCGGCCTTCGCCGCCAGCACCGACAATGAGCAGGATGGCAATCTCTACGAGCCGGACCCCTATGCCTCGGCACCTGAAACCTCCGAGCCCGCCTACGAGGAGGAGGCGCCGGCCTACGAGCCGCCCTCCGACGATTATTCGGCGCCTTCGGAAGAAGCCTATCAGCCGCCGAAGAAGAAAAAATATGTCGCTCCGGCACCAACTTACGACGACGATGCCTACCAGCCGCCGGCGCAAACCTACGATTCCGCGCCGCCACCCTATGTGGCCGAGGACGACACCTTCTCTCCCGACGAGATCAAGGGCGCCGGCCACCGCTTTTTCGGCCGCATCACCGAGAATCTCGCCAGTGTCATCGAGTACGCCTTCCAGCAGGGCGGCCGGCCGAACGGCTACATCCTGGGCGAAGAGGGCGGCGGTGCCTTCATCGCGGGCCTGCGCTATGGCGAGGGCACGCTCGTTACCCGCAACGCCGGCCAGCACAAGGTGTTCTGGCAAGGTCCTTCGATTGGCTACGACTTCGGCGCCGAGGGCTCCAAGACCATGATTCTCGTCTACAACCTCCAGAGCCCCAGCGACATCTTCGCGACCTTCGGCGGCGTCGACGGCTCGGTCTATGTGGTCGGCGGCGTGGGACTGACCTTTCTCGCCAATGAGCATGTGACGCTGGCGCCCATCCGCTCGGGGATCGGGCTGCGGCTCGGCGCCAATATCGGCTATCTCAAATACACTCAGGCGCCGACCTGGAACCCGTTCTGAATCTGATCTAAGAGGGTCACGACAGTTTAGCCTCTCCGGACGCGAGTCTGGAGCAGGTTGAGGATTGGTCCCGATCGACGTGGGAAGGGGGAGCCAGCAGACATGATCGAGACGGTCATGCTGGTCGTGCTGGGTTTCCTGGCGGCGACGCTGCTCGCGCTCATCGTCGCGCCCGCCTTCTGGGCGCGCGCCGTGCGCTTGACGAGCCAACGCATCCGCAACACGACGCCGATCAGCGAGGCCGAGATCCGTGCCGACAAGGACCTGATGCGCGCGGAATACGCGGTCAAGGTTCACCAGCTCGAGCGGCAGATCGAGAAATCGAAGCTCTCGGCCCACCGGCAATTCATCGAGATCAATCGCCGCGACGCCGCCGTGACGAAGTTGCAGCGCGATTTCGAAGCGTTGACGGCGGATCGCGACGAGCATCACAACGCCCGCCGGGTCCTCGAGCAGACCGTCAACGATCGCCTTCCCAAGCTCGAGGGCCGGCTCGACGAGGCGCGCCAGCTGCTGCGTGCCCGCGACCAGGCGATCGGTGAACTCAACGAGGCGGCCAATCGCCAGGAGGCTAGCCTCGAGGAGGCCCGGGCGATCAATGTACAGCTGAGCGGGGAAGTCGAGCGTCTCAAAACCTATCTTTCGGATCTGGGCTCCCGCGACCGCCGCCGCGCGTCCGATGTCGGTGTCGAGACGGAGTATGCGCTCCGCAGCGAGATCGACACGCTGAGGGCCCGTACCCGCGAGCAGGCGCAGGTTGTCGCCAGCCTGCAGGCCCGCCTCGGCACGGGCGAAGCCGGCCCTGTGGCCGTCGAAGCGGGTGACGAGGACGTCACGACGCTGCGTCTGCGCCTCGCCGAGCAGGCCACCGAGATCACGCGGCTCGAGTCGCTCGCCGGTACCCATGGCCGGTCCGCGGAGGTGGGGCCAGAGCCCGTTCACACGCCGACGCTCATGGAGAAGCTCCGGTCGACCGAAGCCCGCCTGCAGCGCCAGACGGAAGAGACCGAGCAGATCCGCCGCGAGCTCGATCTGACGCGCAAGGGCGCGGATGCCGATGCCGAAGGCGCCGTGCGCGAGTCGCGCATGCTCTTGAAGGCCCGTCTCGAGCGCAGGGCCGGCGAGCTCGAGCGCGAGCGGCAGACGACCCAGCGGCTCAAGGCCGAACTCACCGCCGCCAACGAGCGTGCGGCCCGCCAGGCGGCGTCCCATATGGAGGAGATGCGGCGGCTGGGCGCGCGTGGCGCGACGCAGCGGCCGGCGCAACCCAATGGCGGTGTCACCGTGCGGGCGTTCCGCGCGAGCGCACCCGAAGACGCCAATGCCAGCGCACCGGCTCGGCCAGCCCAGGTGCTGACCGCGTTTCGTGCACCATCATCGGTTCGCGCGCGCGAGCTGAACCGCGCGTTGTCGGCGGGTGCCGCCGCCAATGGCGATGCTGCGGATCATATCGCCGAGGCAGAGCCGGCGACGCCACCCACGCTCACGGTCGTCGCCGAAGCGGCACCTGAGATCGTCGCCGCCGAGACCGCCACGGATGCGACCCCGCCCCAAACGCCCGAGGGCGAGGAGACCACCGGCGACCGCCGCAGCCGGCTCCTCGAGCGGCTGCGGACGTACGATGATTAGGGTGTTGCCGTTTTTCGTTGAATCACGTCAACACCCTAACTCATTGGTTTGTCGTGCTTCTTTTCGGAAACACTCTAGCGCATGTTGATCCGCCGGTTGCGGGGCCTCGGAAGCTCAAGCGCGGCTGGCCGACGGGCTCATCAGAGTCGTCAACAGCCACCAGGCGCGCAGCAGCCGGAGACGGAACAACACGCCGAGCGCACCGAGCTTGCCTGATAGGCCCAAGCGATCGTGGCTGAGCACGCGACCAACATCGGCAGCGGGCGAGAGCGCGATCGCAACAGCCCGAAAGGCGATACGGGCGGCGCTCGTGCCCTTGTCGCGATCGAGCGCCACGGCTTCGCTCGTCAGACGCCGCCAGCGCCGGCAGAGCTCGCTCCATGACCGGCGCCCCGGATGCCAGACAACGGCGTCCGCGGCAAAGACGAGGCGGTAGCCCAGGCCGCGCGCGCGATGGCACCAGTCGATATCCTCCGCCACGCTCGTCCTGAAGCCGCCGACGGCATCGAACACGGCGCGCGTCGTGAAAAGATTGCCGGAGCCGGAAAAGCCCTTCTTCTCGACATAGCTTCGATTGTCGAAGGCGAACACGACCTCGAAGGCTTCGGCCGGCGTCGGCCGGCCTGGCTCGGCGACCGAGACCTTGACCGCACCGCCCACGAGATCGGCCGAATGCAGCCAACGAAGCCCGGCCTCCAGCCATTGCGGCTCCGGCACGCAATCGCTGTCGGTGAAGGCGAGGATCTCGTGACGGCTCAACGCAACGCCGCCGTTTCGCGCAGGGCCAGCACCGCGCTCCTCGATGCGCACGACGCGCGCGCCCGGAGCCGCCGCCTCGATCTCGGCGAGGCTCGCGTTAGAGCCGTTGTCGGCGACGATGATCTCGAAGCGGTCGCGGGGAAATGTTTGAGCATCCAGTTTCGCGACGCAGACCTGCAAGGCGATGAGGTCGTTGTAGTGCGGGATGATGACGGAGACGCGCCTATCAGGATTGAGCATGCTGGTCTCCCACCGCGTGCGCTGGCACAGGCTGAGACGCTGCCGCGTCGTAGCCGTGGCGCCATTCCGCCCGGCGCACCCAGACCGCGCTCCAGGCCCCGGCCTGGTCGCCAAGTCCCGGCTTCTTGAGAAGGCCGCTCGCCGCCGAGAAAACGATCGCACGCGACAACGGCCAGAGGGCATTGAGCGCCAGCGCGACGGGCACGAGCGGCTTGGAGAAATGCCGGCGGATCAGCGTCGCCCTGGCCCTCATGAGCTTCACGATCTTATCCGTGCGCGTCACTTCCGAGGCGCCGCCGTGGTGGATGATGGTGGCGGTGGGCGTGACGCGCGGCCGCGCGCCGTGCTGGCGCGCCATCGCCGAGAGATGGGCCTCCTCGCCATACATGAAGAAGGCCGGATCGAAGCCGCCGATTTTGCGCCAGAGGCTCGCCGGGATCAGCAGAAAACACCCGGTCACGACGTCGACCGCGCGTTCCGTCGAGCGGTCCCAGCCGCCATACTGCTCGGAGTCGAAGAGTGGGCTGCCTGGGAAGACGCCGGAGAGACCGCTGGTCCGGCAGAACAGATTCCACAGTGTCATGCGCCGGAAGCAATTCGTGGGGTTGAGGCTGCCGTCGGCGAACAGCGTCCGGCCGCCCCACAGCCGCGCCTCGGGTGTGCGCTTGGCGAAGTCGACGAGGTTGGAGATCGCGCCGTCGAGCACCACGGTGTCGGGGTTGAGGAGGAGAATGTAATCGCCGCGCGCGTGCTCGGCCGCCAGATTGTTGGCGGCGGCGAAGCCGAGGTTTTTCGGCGAGGGAATGAAATGCGTGACGTCGCCGTGTTGGGCGATTGCCGCGGCTGAGCCATCGGTCGAGGCATTGTCGACGACGATGGTCTCGTAGCTCGTGCGGGGCGCGCCGGATTTGATGGACGAAAGGCAGGCAAGCGTCATCGCCGCCGTGTTGTAGCTCACGACGAGGATCGACAGCTCGGGACGCAGCTCGCTCATACGCACACACACCGGAGCATTTTCCGACGAAGTGGTTTCCCGGTTCGTCGAAGAAAATGCGACCAAGCAAGAAAACACCGGCGGTCGC
>JANNSX010000137.1:0-1533 GCA_031403155.1 Hyphomicrobiaceae bacterium | reverse complement strand
AATCGCCGCCTGGATCTTCGCCTTCGTGATTTCCTTCGACGAGGTGGTCGTGACACTCTTCATCGGCGGCACCTACATGACGATCCCCAAGCGGATGTTCAACGAGCTCATCATGCAGATCAATCCGACGATCACGGCGGTGGCGACGCTCCTCATCGCCTTCAACCTCGTGGCGCTCGGGCTCCTTTTTCTGCTGACTCGCCGGGGTGCGGTTGCAAAGGGGCTGGCGTAGATCATGAGCGATGTGCTTGCGGAATGGGTTCATCCCGTCGAGTGGGGAAAGGTCAGGGCGTTCGGCCGGGCGGTCCAGGATCCGGGCGGTGAGCTCGAGCCACCTGCCGTAGCACCCACCTTCCCCGTCGTCCTCAATGCGGGCTTCATCGAGCGCATGGTGGTCGATATCCTGAAGCTCGATCGCTCGCGCACCGTGCATGGCGAGCAGGAATACGAGTATCGGCGGCCGCTGCAACCCGGCGACGTCGTCCGCTGCCGCGCCCGCATCGCCTCCGACACGGTGAAACAGGGCAAGCGCGGCGGCCGGATGCGCATCGTCGTCTCCGAGATCGAGATGAGCGATGCGGCGACCGGCGAAATCATCGGCTACGAGCGCTCGACCGCCATCGAGACGGCAGGGGCACCATGATCCTGCCACCGCCTCCCGCCATGCGCTTCGGACCGCTGACGGTGACCGACATCGTCCGCTATGCAGGCGCCTCTGGCGACTTCAACCCGCTGCATCACGATCCCGCGTTCGCCAAGGCCGCGGGGCTCCCGAGCGTCATGGCGCACGGCATGCTGTCGGCGGGGCTGCTCGGCTCGTTCGTGAGCATCTGGTTCGGGCCGGGGTCGGTCCGCCGCTTCAAGGTGCGCTTCACCGATCGGGTCTGGCCGGGCGATGTGCTCATTCCGCGTGGATCAGCCGGCGATGTCTTCAAGGCGCCGGATGGCGGCGACCGCGTGGCACTTGAATTGGAACTCCTGCGCGAGGGCGGCACAGCCGTCATCACAGGAACCGCCGAAGTCGTGCTTCCCGCGTGACTTTAGCTCCGCTCGACTGCCCCGAACGGAATGCCTTTCGCCACGAGGTCCTTGACCGCCACGAGCACGAGCATGACTTTCGAGATGCCCGGATAGTCATTGCGGACGCCATGCGGCTGTTCGGCCGAATAGCGGGCGGTTTCCCCGCTTTCGAGCGTCACCTCGTCCTTGCCGATCTCGACGATCACTCGGCCGGAGACGACGGTCATGTGCTCCCAGGCGCCGTTGCCGTGCGCATTGGCGCGGAGCGCGCCGCCGCGCTGCAAGGTCAGCTCGTACCACTCAAAAGGCAGCTGGAAGCGGATGGGGTTCAGGATCTTCGTCGTGCAGAGCCCGTCCGAAGACGTGATGGTCGGCGTACGATAGACCTGGAGATGCTCGAACTGCCGGGTCTCTTCGAACCGCGAGGAGACCTCGCCGAGCAACTCGCCGACACCGATGCCGAGCGAGCGCGTCAGGTGCCAGACGCGAGCGAAGGTTGGATTGACCTTGCCG
>JANNSX010000136.1:0-7845 GCA_031403155.1 Hyphomicrobiaceae bacterium | reverse complement strand
TTACAGCTAACACCAACATGGTGTCCGAATGGTTGAGTAGAAAAATTCCGTTCAAAGGAAGGTCTATAGGGTTGGCGGACTAAACTCTAGCGCGGCTATCTTTCCTTGCCCTACCCCTTCGCCACCAAATCCGCGCACCTTTCGCCGATCATGATGCAGGGCGCGTTGGTGTTGCCGCTAACGATCGAGGGCATGATGGACGCATCGGCCACCCGCAAGCCCGTCAGTCCCCGCACCCTGAGCTTGTCGTCCACAACCGCCATCTTGTCGTGCCCCATTTTGCAGCTGCCGACCGGGTGCCAGACGGTGTTCGAGGTGCGGCGGATGTAGCGCTCGAGGGCCTCGTCTGAATCATCATCCGGTGACGGATAAGCCTGGCGGCCGCCGACGGATTTGAATGCACTGGAGCGGCAGATTTCCAGCGCCTTGCGCAGGCCCCGCTTCGTCAACTCGAGATCGCGCGGCGCGGCAAAGTAGTTGGGGTCGATGAGGGGCTTGGCCAGCGGATCGGCGGAAAACAGCTTGAGCGTTCCCCGGCTCTCCGGACGGCAGACATTGGCGAACAGCGAGTAGCCATTCCTCTCGGGCGGCGCGCCGTCGAAAAAGCTCACATTGTAGGTCGGCTCGAAATGCCACTGCACGTCGGGCCATTCCGACGCCGGGTCGGTGCGCAGGAACGCGCCCGCCTCGTCGAAGTTGGTGGCGAGCGGGCCAGTGGCCTCGCGCAGGTATTGTTCCTGCGCTGCCGCGAATTCCTTTTCGCTCAACGCCGAAACGCCGATCGGCTTGTCGATGGAGAAGCGGCAGATCGCGTACATATGATCGTGCAAATTCTTGCCGACGCCCGGCAGGTCGTGCACCGCAGCGATGCCGGCGGCTTTCAGCTCGTCCGCCGGGCCGATGCCCGAGAGAAGCAGCAACTGTGGGCTGTTGATCGCCCCACCCGAGAGCACGATCTCGCCGCCGGCATGCGCCGTCTCGAGCTTGCCGTGCCTGAGATACTCGACGCCGGTGACGCGATCTTTCTCAATCAGAAACCGCGTCGCCTGCGCGTGCGTCACCACCTCGAGGTTTTTGCGCCCGCGGTTGGGATGCAGGAACGCCACCGCCGTGCTGCAGCGGCCCGTCTTGCCGATGGTCGCCTGAAACCAGCCGTAGCCTTCCTGAGTCGCGCCGTTGACGTCGTCGTTGCGCGTCATGCCGGCGGCGGCGCAAGCCTCGAAATAGAGTTGCGTCAACGGAGAGCGGCTCTTTTGGTCCGACACGGCGAGTGGCCCGGTGGACCCGTGAAACTTGTCGCGTATGCGCTCGTTCGTCTCCGACTTCTTGAAGTAAGGCAGCACGTCCTCGTAAGCCCAGCCCTCGTTGCCGAGCTGGCGCCAGTGGTCGTAATCGCCGCGATTTCCCCGCATATAGACCATGTAGTTCATGCAGCTGGTGCCGCCGAGGACCTTGCCGCGGTTGAGCGCGATTCTGCGGCCGTAGAGGCCTGCCTGAGGCACCGTGCGATAGCCCCAGTCGTAGGGGCTATCCATGATCGTATCCATCATCGCGGGGATGCGGATGTTGATCCAGTCGTCCTCGCCGCCCGCTTCCAACAGCAGCACCTTGCTGCCGGATTCGGCGAGACGCGCCGCGACGACGCATCCGGCCGAGCCGGCGCCGATGACGATGTGGTCGTGCATGACTTCCCCCATGGATAGCTTTGAGCAAGCTTACAAGCGCCTTGCCTCTTCGTCATCCTCGCGCGCGAGCGCGAATCGCGCAGCATGTGCGGGGAACCAGCGTGAGACTCCGGCCGAAGGCCGCCCATATTGCGCCTTCGGCGAGGACTCTCACGCTGGATCCCCGGCAGCGCTCGGCCATGCGGCCGTCGCTCGCCGAGGATGACGGATTTAGGCCCGCATCGCCTTCCCCTCCGGATCATACGGCGACGGCGCGATCACCTTGGCCTTCCGCTCGACACCGACGACATGCACCGAAAGTGTAGTCCCCGGTTTCGCCAGCGCGGGCTCGATCAACACCATGGCGAGTGACTTCTTCACCGTGTGGCCCCAGCCGCCGGAGGTGACGTAGCCCACCCGTTTGCCGCCCGACCAGATCGGCTCGTAGCCGCTGGCGTCGGCATCGCCCGCATCGACTTCGATGGTCGCTTGCACGAATTGCGGTGGTGAACCATCCCGCTCCGCCATCGCCGCTTTCCGCCCGACGAAATCGGGCTTCTGCCAATCGATCCAGCGATCCATCGCCGTCTGGCGCGGCGTGTATTGCTGGCGGAACTCGGTGGTCCAGATGCCGAAGCTCTTCTCGAGCCGGAGGCTGAGCATGGCATTGAAGCCGATCTCGCTTAAGCCTAGGTCCTTCCCCGCCTCCAGCAGGGTGCGCCGGAGCAGGATGTGCTCCGCCGCCGAGCAATTGATCTCGTAGCCGAGCTCGCCGCAAACCGACAGCCGCCCGACTTTCGCGCGGATCAGCCCCACGTCGATCGCCTTGCAGGCCATGAACGGGAAGGCGGCATTCGAGACGTCGGCATTCGTCACCCGCGCCAGCACGTCCCGCGCCTTCGGGCCATTGAGCGAGAAGCCGACGGTCGCGTCCGAGATGTCGCGAACCGTGACGCCGTCGCTCAGGTGATTGAGGAACCAGCGCATGTGCCATTGGCGCAGATAGTAGGACCCCATGATCCACCAGCTGCCGTCGCCCCAGTTGAAAAGGGTAAGGTCGCCCTTCAGCTTGCCGTTCTCGCCTAGCATTGGGGCGAGCCGCGCCCGCCCCGGTTTCGGCAGCTTGCCAGCCATCAGATGGTCGAGCCAGCTTTCCGCGTTGGGGCCCGTCACCTCGTAGCGCGAGAAGCCGGAGATATCGAGGAGCCCCACGTCGTCGCGCGCCGCCTTGCATTCGGCAGCAACGATGTCGAAGGCATTGGAGCGCTTGAGGGTCGGCGTCTCGACGAACTCCCTCGGCGCGAAGTAGAGTGGAACTTCCAAGCCCCAGGAGCAGCCCCAGCGGCAGCCGGCCTCCGTCATGGCGTCATAAGCGGGCGCCATCTTCAAAGGACGCCCGGCCCAGAGCTGCTCGTTGGGATAGGTCATGACGAAGCGGCGGGAGTAGAACTGACCGGTGGTCTGCCGGATGTATTCCTTGTTGGAGGCGAAAGACCCGTAGCGGGCGATATCCATGGAGTAGGCATCGGCCTCGGGTTCGCCGTGGATCATCCACTCGGCCAAGGTCTTGCCGACGCCACCGCCCTGCAGGAAGCCCGCCATCACGCCGCAGGCGAGCCAGTAGTTCGGGATGCCATGAATGGGTCCAACGAGCGGATTGCCATCCGGCGAAAAGGTGAAGGCGCCGTTGACCCATTTGCGGATGCCGACATCGGCCAGCACGGGATAGCGCTTGTAGATGTGGCTAAGCTCGTTGGAGATGCGGTCGACGTCCTCCTGCAACAGCTCGATGCCGTAGTCCCAGGGCGCGCCGTCCATCATCCAATGCGCGGTGTTGACCTCGTAGATGCCGACGAGGACGCCCTTCAAGTCCTGCCGCATGTAGGTGAAACCCTCGAGATCGATCATCATCGGGATCTCTTGCGAGCCCATGGCCGCGACCTCGGGGATGGTCTCGGTCAAGAGATAGTGGTGCTGCATGGGCGAGACCGGCAGCTCGAGCCCGACCATGCGCCCGACCTGCTTGGCCCATAGGCCCGCCGCGTTGACGACATGCTCGGCGGTGATCGTGCCCTTCTCGGTGACGACCTGCCATTCGCTGCCCTTCCAATGCAGCTCCAGCACGCGATTGTGCTCGATCACCTCGGCGCCGCGCATGCGGGCGGCCTTGGCATAGGCATGCACGGTACCGGTGGTGTCGACATAGCCCTCGCGGTCGGCCCACAGGCCGCCGATGACGCCATCCGTGTTGAGGATGGGGCAGGCCTTCTTCATCTCCGCCGGCGTCATGAGGTGGCAATCCTCGATGCCGATGGTCTGGAAGATGCGATAGGCCGATTGCAGCCATTCCCAGCGGGCAGGGGTAGACGCGAGCGTGATGCCGCCCGTCAAATGCAGCCCGATCGACTGCCCGCTCTCCTTCTCGATCTCGGAGAGGAGGTCGATGGTGTAAGCCTGGAGCGCCGCCATGTTGGGATCGGCATTGAGCGCGTGCACGCCGCCCGCCGCATGCCAGGAGGAGCCGGCGGTCAGCACTTTGCGCTCGATGAGTGCCACATCCTTCCAGCCGAATTTGGCGAGGTGATAGAGCACGGAGGCGCCGACGACACCGCCGCCGATGACGACGACGCGATAGTGCGATTTCATGACGGGCGGTCTCCCTCGGCTCAGCATTCGAGGAGCAGCCTAGCGAGGTGCGACGGGCCCGGTCAATCGAGGCCGAGGTCCGTAGGGTGCAATAGGCGAAGCCGTATTGCACCTTTCGCCAGAACCCCTTGCTCCGCCGAAGCAGCGGCGCAATACGGCCCCGAAAATGGGGCCTATTGCGCCCTACGGTTCGATGGTTCCTCGGCCCCTCGATCGTTGCCTTGAGCCCAAACTGAGACACGACCGTTGGGAAGGCTCGGGCGCCACTTCGGAACGCCATGATTGAGGCAGGTTACACAACTTTAATCCAAACTGCGCAATTCGGCCGAACTCCGCCATCAGCCTCGACACTCCCTAGAACCCACACGGGAGATCGAAGTGCAGATGCGGTCTTTCACTCAAATTGGCTTTGCTGCCCTGCTTGCGGCGAGCGGGCTCGGTCTCGGCACGCCGGCCAACGCGGCGCAAGTGAAGCTCGATGCCGAGCTTGGTCAATCGGCCATCGTCGGGAAGAAGACGAGGACGATCTATCTCCGGATCGGCCTCGAAGGCGTGGCGCTCGACGAAGGTGTCCGGCGCACGCCGGTCAATGTCGCCGTCGTCATCGACAAGTCGGGCTCCATGGAGGCCGACGGCAAGATGGAGAAGGCACGCGAGGGCGCGGCGATGGCGCTCGGGCGCTTGAGCGCCGAGGATATCGCCTCGGTCGTCGCCTACAACCACGAGGTCGACGTGCTGCTGCCCGCCACCAAGCTCACCCATCAGAGTGAGATCCAGCGTGCCATCGACAACCTCTACGCCGGCGGCAACACCGCACTCTACGCCGGCACCGAGCAGGGTCTGCGCGAGGTGCTGAAATTCGCCGATCGTGAGCACGTCAACCGCGTGATCCTCATCTCCGATGGCCTCGCCAATGTCGGACCCTCCGACCCGGACGAGGTCGCCGTGCTCGGCCGCAAGGCCGCCGAGAAGGGCATCTCCATCACGACCATCGGCTTAGGGCTAGGCTACAACGAGGACCTGATGTCGAAGCTCGCATTTTCCTCCGACGGCAATCATGCCTTCGTCGCCAATGCCGGCGATCTCGTCGACATCTTCAACAAAGAGTTCGGCGATGTGCTTTCGGTGGTGGCGCAGGAGCTCATCATCGAGATCGAGTGCCGGGCGGGGTTCAAGCCGATCCGCGTGCTCGGCCGCGACGCGCAGATTTCGAATGGCCGCATCACGGCGCGGCTGAACCAGCTCTATGGCCGCCAGCAGAAATACCTGGTCGTCGAGCTCGAGGTCCCCTCCGATGTCCGGTCCGGCGATCTCGATGTGGCCGATGTGAAGGTTCGCTACTCCAGTGCTGTCGGCGCCAAGGACGAGGAGGTCTCCTCGCGCGTTGCCGTAAAAGTGACGGACCACGACGATGAGGCCGAAGCCAGCCTCAACAAGAAGGTCATGACCGACGTCACGACGCAGATCGCGACCGAGAAGAACGAGGAGGCCGTGAAACTTCGTGACGAGGGCAAGACCGACGACGCCGTAAAGCTGCTCAAGGAGAACTCGGTGTATCTGCGCGAGCAGGCGGGCCGTTTGGATGCCCCCAACCTCGGCGTGCTCGGCGCCGAGAATGAGGCGCAGGCCGGCAGCGTCGCGAGCGGCGAGTGGAACGCGACGCGCAAATCCATGAAGGCCAGGCAGTACAAGGACAAGGTGCAGCAGTCGTACTGAGCACTTATTGGGCGTCAGACCCGCAGGGTCTGACGCCGGTCCGAGGTCTGCGTGTAGGGTCAGACCCGCAGGGTCTGACCCTAGTACCCGCCATCAGAAATGGCCGGTACTAGCTTTTTTGCTGAAGTACCCGATTCACGCGGCATTTTCGCGCCACGAAGTGTGGCACTCAATTCTGCGATCGGGCACTAGGTTACTGCGGCGTCAGTTCGGCAGGAAGCAATAGAACAACCCGGCGCCTCCAGTGCCCTTGAGTGCCTCCTGGCCGCAACCGCGCGATCCGTGCGAAGAATTCCAGGATTTCATGTGACGGGTATCGGCAAGGCCGATGCGGTCGTGGTGACCGACGATCGCCGAGCCTTCGCCGTTGCTCGTCCAGTTAGCGCAGGTCGTATCGCCGCCGGCGGTCTAGTACATGCCGTGCGGGTCGGAGCCGGTCAGGATGTCGTGCATGTTGGTCGCATCGCCCCGGCCCATGACGCCCTCGCCTTTCTCGGTCAGGATCGTTTCCTTCGTCATGTTGGCGGTATCCGAGTGCAGTTCATCGAGGCTCGCGGCGACGACCGTGCCCTTCATGTTCTTCCACGGCCCCTTGCCGATCCGGTCACGGGCATTCTCGCCGGCTTCGCCCTTGGGCTTGGTCGTCGAGAGATAGGCCTTCCAGCCAGTCTTGGCGGAGCCGGCGGCCTTGGCTAGCGCATCACAATGGGCATCCGCCCCCTCGAGGCCACCGAGATTGGCGCCGTCGCCTTTGCCTGCGCTGCTGACGAAGAAGCTCATGTCGTCGATCGATTGGGCCGAGGCAATGGGCGCGGCGAGCAGCACGGCCGAAATCAATGTGATGGTGCGTACAAGTGTTCTCATGATGAACCTCTCGACCGGTGAAATGCGCTGACCACCGGAAAGCTCTAGCATGAAGCTCTGGTGTTGACGATCACGAGCCCGAGAGGGCGCTTGCCGGTACCAGCCCAAGCAATCGCTCGGCTTCGGCATAGGATTCTGCCGGTCGCGTCACATCGAAGGCAACGGCGTGAAGGCCCGCCTTCCGCGCACCCTCGACATTGCGTGCCTGATCGTCGACGAAGACGGTGCGCTCCGGCCGGGTGCCCAAGGCTTCCAGCCCGAGCGCATAAGCGCGGCTGTCGGGCTTCAGGATCTTCGTATGCGTGGCATCGACGATGGAATCGATGCTCTTCAAGATGACGAGCGCGTCCATCATCTCGCGGCCGTAGAAGAGTTCGAACTCATTGGAGAGAATGCCAATGCGTATGCCGGCGGCGCGGGCGCGGGCGATCGTGGCGATCGCCTCGGGCCGCACATGCAAGTTGGGATCGGGCCCGCGCGCGCGCTGAATGAGATCGAGCATCGACCAATCCTCGCCCAGGAGCCGGCCCGTGTCGCGCGCCCGGATTGCCCAATAGTCGCGCTCGCTCACCTTGCCTGCCAGCATGTCGCGCCAGAGCGCATCCTTTTCGGGCGCGAAGGGCCCCGGCCAGTCGAGCGCGCCGACCTTGAACCCGAGCAATCTTTCGGTCGTTCGATGTCGCTCGAACAGCGTGATCGAGATGACGCCGCCGAAATCGAGCAGCAGCCCGCGCGGTTCCCAATCGTCGGACGTGTTGTGTCTCATCGGCATGGCCGCGTTGGTGCCGTCCAGCCATTTCCTTGTCAATCAAATCTTTCCATGCCTTGTAGGCCCGGCTAAGACCGGAAGCGCAAAATTCGGTGAGATCGCATGCCCCCCCGCCCCGCCCTGTTGCAGTCGATCGACGACAGGGTCGTCGAGCGGCTCATCGCCGATGAGCAGGCAGCATTCGCG